>JAWOFB010000021.1:0-3734 GCA_046482445.1 Ectothiorhodospiraceae bacterium
TCTGCACCGGGCCGACCGGCTCCGGCAAGACGACGACCCTCTACGCCGCGCTCAGCCGCATTGACAGCAGCCAGCGCAACGTCATCACCCTGGAAGACCCTATCGAGTACCACCTGCCCGGCATCACGCAGCTCCCCGCGCGCGAGAAGCGGGGCATGACCTTCGCCTCCGGGCTGCGCTCGATCCTGCGCCAGGACCCGGACGTCATCATGGTGGGCGAGGTGCGTGACGTGGAGACGGCCCGGATGGCCGTCCGCGCCGCACAGACGGGCCACCTGGTGCTGAGCACGCTGCACACCAACGACTCGGCCGGGGCCATCGCCCGCCTGCTGGACCTGGAGGTGGAGCCGTTCCTGCTCAGCTCGGTGTTGTGCGCCGTGCTGGCTCAGCGACTCGTGCGGCGCGTTTGCGACAAGTGCGCCGAGCCCCATGCGCCCGACCCCGTCGAGTTGAGCCGCCTGGGCCTGGCGGCCCGGGAAGCGCCCGATCACCTGCGGCGCGGGGCGGGCTGCGGCCATTGCCTGGAGACCGGTTACCACGGTCGCACCGGCCTGTTCGAGCTGCTGGTGGTGGACGAGCGGGTCCGCGACCTGATCAAAGAGCGCGCCGACGCCTCGGCCATCCGCCGGGCCGCCGACGAGGCCGGCCTGACTACACTGCGTGACGACGGCGTCGCCAAGGTGCTGGCCGGCTCCACCACGGCGGACGAAGTGTTGCGGGTGACGCGTGAAGACGTCTACTCCTGACGGAGACCGCCCGGGTGGCCGTCTACCAGTACAAGGCCGTGAGAGAGGGCGGCGAGACCGTCCGGGGCACCCTCGACGCGGACTCCGCCCGGGGGGCCCGGGCGCGGCTGCGCAGCCACGGGCTCTACGTGACCGAAGTGCGCCGCGTCGGCGCCGTGCGCGCCGCCGACCTGCTCAGGCGCCTGGTGCCCTTCCGGCGCAACCGTCAGAGCAGGCTGGTATGGTTCACTCGCGAACTGCACCTGCTGGTGACCACCGGCGTGCCCCTGCGGGAGGCGTTGGCGGCGCTTGCGCGCAGCGCGCCGGCCGGACTGAAGTCGGTGGTGCGTGCCCTGCGGGACGACATCACGCGCGGGGAATCGCTCAGCACGGCGCTGTCCCGGCATCCGGACTGGTTCAACGGCATCTACGTCAGCATGGTGCAGGCGGGCGAACGCAGCGGCCAGCTCGCCGCGCTGCTGGGCAATCTGAGCCGGTACCTGCAGGACCAGGAGAACTTCCGCCGACAGGTGCGCACCGCTCTCATCTATCCGAAGCTCGTGGGCCTGGCGACGCTGGGAGTGGTGGTATTTCTGATGAGCACGGTGGTGCCCCGGCTCGTGGAGGTGATTGTGCGGCGGGGCGGCGAGCTGCCGTGGCCGACGGCGGTGCTGCGGCACGTCAGCGGGTTCTTCGCGGCCTACTGGGGCTGGTGCCTGGCGGGGGCGCTGGCGCTGTGGGGCGTGTGGCAGATTGTCTCCGCGCGGCCGGCGGTGCGGGCGGCGTGGGAGCGGGTACTGTTGCGGCTGCCCGGAGTGGGCGGGTTGCGGCGCAAGTGGGCGGCGCAGCAGTTCGCCGTCATGCTCGGAGCACTCCTCAGGGGCGGGGTGGTCCTGCCCGATGCTCTCGCCCAACTGGCCGAGACATCCGCAAGCCCTCTGATGGCGCGCACGGCGGAGCGCATGCGGGAGCGCATCGTGCAGGGAGGCAGCCTGACGGCCGCCTCGGAGGGGCTGCGGGTCTTCCCCACGTCGTTCGGGGAAGTGCTGTCCGCCGGGCAGGAGGCCGGATCGCTCGAAGCGGTGCTCGAACAGGTGGCCCGCTCCTATGGACAGGAGCTGGAGCACGCCACCCGGACCGTGGCGGCCATAGTCGAGCCGGCCGCCATCCTCGTGGTCGCCCTGGTGGTGGGTTTCGTGGTGGCCGCCGTCCTGCTGCCTGTCTTCGAGTTGGGCCAGATACAGTAGAAGGGAGCAGAATCCAAATGGACACTCGAGCCGGCCCGCGCAGCGGGTTCACATTGATCGAGATACTGATCGTCGTGGTCATCATTGGCATCCTGGCTGCCGTCGTGCTGCCGCGATTCGCCGGCCAGACCGACATCGCCCGCGCCAACGCCGCCCGCGCGGAGATGCGCAGCCTCATGACCGCGCTGGAGATGTTCAACCAGCGCTACGGGCGCTATCCGAGCAACGCGGAGGGTCTGCGGGCGCTGGTCGAGCGCCCCTCCGGCGTTAGTGACTGGCCCAAGGGCGGCTTCCTGGACCAGGCATCCGTGCCGACCGATCCCTGGGGGAACCGCTACGTCTACGTCCAGCCCGGCGAGCACGGCCCCTACGACATCATCAGCTACGGCGCCGACGGCAAACCCGGCGGGGCGGGAGAGAAGGCGGACATAGTATCCTGGGACCTGAAGGCAGCCCGTTGATCTGGCCCACACGGGACAACCGCGCAGGTTTCACCCTGATAGAGCTGCTGCTGGTCAGCGCGCTGCTGGGCGTGGCGGCGGCCGTGGTCGCCCCTCGGGTCGGCGCGCTGCTGCCGGTGATGCGGTTGCGCGACGCCGGCCGCCAGGTCGCAGACACGCTGCGGACGGCCCGAGCGCGGGCCGCCGACGCCGGACGGGCGGTCGCGGTGGAATACGATCTGACGGAAGGAACCGTGCGCGTCCTGTCCGCGTCCGAGCAGCCGGAGGAGGAGCGCCCGCCGGAGCCCCTCCCCGTTGACGTGTCCATTGTCGCCGTCTACCTCCCGGAAACATCCCCGCTGACCAGCGGCACGGCGCGGGTGTCGGTCCTGCCCAGCGGCTACGTCAGCCCGCACTCGGTGGAACTGGGCGATGGGCGGAGACGTGTTGTGGTCGAGTCACAGTTCCTGCGGACGGTGGTGCGCGATGCGCGGTAGGAACGACCAACGCCGCCGACGGGGCATAGTGCTTCTGGAGGTCCTTCTGGCGGCCGCCATCCTGGCGACGGCCGTGGTGGCACTCACGCGCCTGCAGGACGCCGCGCTGCGCCGGGAGGGAACCAGCGCCACCGTTACCGCGGCCATGCGCGCTGCCGAGCGGCTGGTCAACGAGACGGGCTTCGCCGACGAGCCGACCGAAGGGACGCAGCAGGGCGATCTGCCGGAGCTGCCGGGCGGCACATACCGGCGGCAGGTGCTGCGCCTGGTCCGACCGCCCGCCGGATGGGTCTACCTGGTCCGCGTCCGCGTCACCTGGCTGACCCGCGCCGGGGAGGAGGAGCTGACCGTCGAGAGCTACGTGCTGAAGGGGCCTGCCGATGCAGAGCGAGGCTGAGGGCGTCCCGCGGCGCGGGGCGTTCACGCTGGTGGAAGTCGTGCTGGCGCTGGCCGTTGCCGGCCTGGTGATGGCCACCGTGCACCGGCTGCTGGCCGTTTCGTATCGCCAGAGCGAGCACATCACGCGCGCCCAGAGCCGCCGCCAGGCCATGGCAACCCTCGGCGAGATACTGCGCGCGGACCTGACGGCGTTCTGCCCCCTCGGCACCGGCGGGCGTCCCATAGAGCTTCGCATCCGGTCTGCGGTGGCCGGTGCGCCCCAGGAGTTGACGTTCACCACCGCCGGCCCCCGGCTGTGGCCCGCGCCGCAGCAGGAACCCCTGGCACGCCGGGTGACATACCGCATGGTCGCTTCGCCCACCGGGGCCGGCGGTGGTGAACGTCAACTCCTGGGGCGCACCGGCCACCGCAGACCGGATGCGAAGC
>JAWOFB010000040.1:0-2523 GCA_046482445.1 Ectothiorhodospiraceae bacterium
GCCGCAGGCAGTTGCTCCAGTCCGGCCTCGCGCAGGACCTCGGCGGCGTCGTCCAGGCGCTCGCTCAGCCCCTCCACCTCGTTGGCCTGCACCAGGCCCAGGTGGCGATCCGGCATGTGCAGGGCCTCGCTGCGCGGGACGGCGCCGAGCAAGGGGATGTGCGACGGCAAGGCATTCCCGACCATGCGCCCGTGGCCGGTGCTGCCGGTGCGATTCGCGATAACGCCGGCCAGATGGACATCATCCCGGTAGGCATCCAGGCCCAGGGCCAACGCGGCGAAGGTCTCGCCCATACCGCTGGCGTCGATCACCGGCAGCACCGGCAAACCGGTCTCGGCGGCCAGGTCGGCGCTGGCCGGGTTGCCATCGAACAGGCCCATGGACCCTTCCACCAGGACCAGATCGGCCTCCGCGGCCGCGCACGCCAGACGCCAGCGGCACTCGCCCATGCCGGTCATCCACGGGTGCAGCTGGTAGACCGGCGCACCCGAGGCCAGCTCCAGCACCATGGGATCGAGATAATCCGGTCCGAACTTGAACACGCGCACGTCCAGGCCGTTGTTGCGATGCAACCGCGCCAGCGCGGCGGTGAGCAGGGACTTGCCGGAACCGGAGCCCGGAGCGCTGATCAGCGCCGCCGGCGCGGTTCCTTGAACCATTGTGTTCGTCATGGTGACTCCGTCTGTCAGGATACAGGCCCGGCGCGGACGGCCGGGGCTCAATGCCCGGGGCCCGATCGCCTGCGGGCGCCGCTCTCGCTGCCGGCCCCGGCCGGGACGAACACCGGGGCGCCGTCGACTTCGGCAGTGGCCAGCGGTTGATCGTAGAGCTGCTCCAGGACGGACGGGACCAGCATGTCCCGGGCCGGACCCCAGCAGGCCGCCCCGTCCGGGTACAGCAGTAGCAAGTGGTCGCACCAGCGCGCCGCCAGGTTGATATCGTGCAGGCACAGGAACACGCCACGGCCATCCCGCGCCTCCGCCCGCAGCAGTTCCATGGCCGCCACCTGGTGGCGCAGGTCCAGGTGGTTCGTGGGCTCGTCCGCCAGCCAGATCGCGGGAGTCTGGGCCAGCGCGGTGGCCATGGCCACGCGCTGGCGCTCACCGCCGGAGAGTGTATTCACCAGGCGGCTCTCCAGGCCCGCCAGGTGCAGCCGCGCCAGCGCTGTCTGGGCCAGCTCCACGTCCTCGGCGGTCTCCAGGTCCCAGGGCGAGCGGTAGGGGTGGCGCCCCGCCAGCACCGTCTCCAGCACCGTCGCGGGAAACCCGTCCTGACGCTCCTGGAAGACCACTGCCAGTTGCCGCGCGATCTGTTTACGCCGCTGCGCGGCCAGCGACACGCCGCCCAGCCGCACCCGGCCCCGGCGCGGTGGCCGCAGGCCGGCGAGGGTATGCAGCAGCGTGGTCTTGCCCGCGCCGTTGGGCCCGAGCACGCCCCAGATGGTCCCCGGCTCCACCACCAGGTCCAGCGGCACGCCGTCGGCGCGCTCCGGGATGTCGATGACCAGATCCTCGGCTGCCAGTTGTGTCATCAGCGCGTCCGGTAGAGCAGCACCAGGAACGTGGGCACGCCCAGCAGCGCGGTGATCACGCCCACCGGCAACTGCTCCGGCGCAATCAGCGTGCGCGCCAGGGTGTCCGCGAACGTGAGCAGGGCCCCGCCGGCGAGTGCCGCCGCCGGCAGGATCAGGCGCTGGTCGTTGCCCAGTACCAGGCGCAGCATGTGCGGTACCACCAGCCCCACGAAGCCGATGCTGCCGGCGGTGGTCACGGCAATGGCGGTGATCAGGCTGGCCACCGCGTACACCGACCACTCCAGGGCGCGCACGGGCACACCCAGCGCCGCCGCCTGCAGTGGCCCGCGGGCCAAGACGTTGAGGCTTCGCCCCAGGGGCACGACCAGCAGACACGCCGCGGCCAGCGCAATGAGGGCGGTGCCCGGCCCCTGCGCGTAGGCCATATCGCCCATGAGCCAGTAGAGCATGCCGGGCAGGCGGTCCGTGGGACCAACGGCCAGCAGGAACGTGATCACCGCGCCCCAGCCGGATGCCACGACCACCCCGGTGAGCAGCAGCCGGGTGGGTGTCCAGCTGCCGGTGCCGTGGGCCAGGCCGAAGACCAGCACCGTGGACGCTAGCGCGCCCAGGAACGCGGAGCCCGACACCAGGACCGTCCCGAGGCCGGCCAACATGGCACCCAGCGCGCCCACGGCGGCGCCGCCGGAGAGGCCGAGCACGTACGGGTCCGCCAGTGGATTGCGCAGCAGAACCTGCATGAGCGCCCCGGCCACGGCCAGCAGCCCGCCCACCGCGAACGCTGCCAGGCCGCGTGGGGCCCGAAGCTCCAGGATCAGCGTCCGGTGCAGGGACGAGCCTTCCCCGGAGAGAACCGCCCAGACCTCCGCGGGGGGGATGGTGACGCTGCCCACGGCCACGGACACCACCAGGGCCGCCAGCGCCAGCGCCCCGAGCGCGGCCAGCGGCGGTACCAGCCGCGCGGGGCCGAACCCCGCGGCGGTGCTGGC
>JAWOFB010000051.1:0-2692 GCA_046482445.1 Ectothiorhodospiraceae bacterium
TATCCAGCAGGATCAGGCTCAAGGGGTACCCGTAGCGAGTGGCCTGACTGATCTGCTTGTCGAGGATTTGATCGAAGAAGCTCCGGTTGTACAGGCCGGTGAGGCGGTCGTGCGTAGCCTGATGCTCCAGTTCCATCTCCAGTCGCTTCTGCTCGGAGATATCCCGGAAAACGACCACGCCGCCGAAGACAGTGCCCAAGTCGCGCCACAGCGGCGTGGCATAGGTTTCAACAGGGAAACTGCTACGGTCCCGGCGCCAGAACAGGTCCTGCCAGGCCTTCAGGGGGAGGCCGGTGTGCATGACCTGGTAGATCGGACAGGCTTCTTCAGGATAGGGCTGCCCCTCGGTGTCGGTATGGTGGGTGAGTTGGTGGCTGTTCTGGCCGAGGAGCTCCTCCTCCCGGTCGTAGCCAAGCAGCTGCAGGCCGGCAGGATTAACGAAGGTGAACTGGCCCTCGGCGTTGATGCCGAACACCCCCTCCCCCAGGCTGTTGAGCAGCGTCTGATTGAACTGTTCCGCCTCCACCCGGGCGGTGATGTCCCGCTGTACCGAGACGAAATAAGCCACGCGACCTTCCTGGTCTCTCATTGGGTTGATATTCCACTCGACGACATAGGGTGTGCCGTCCTTGCGGTAGTTGACCGTGGATCCCTGGAAGGCCTCGCCTGCCGACAGCGTGCGGCGTAATCGCTGAAGAACCGAGGGATCGGTCCGTGGCCCCTGGAGAATGCGCGGCGTAGCGCCGATGACCTCGTCGGGGCTGAAACCGGTCATGGTGCAGAAGGCCCGGTTCACGTAGACGATGGCTGGACCCGGCCGATCCAGATCCGCCGTCGTGATCACCACGGAATCGTAGGCCTGGTCCACCGCCTGGCGGTACATGTCGAGGCGCTCGAACAAGCTCAATGCCCTCCGGGGTCCGGTATATACGGCCGTGGTCCGCGCCGCCTTTGATTCAACGGGGAAACGCTGTTCGAGACACAGATCCCGAAGGCATCGGGATCAGACCCCATTGCAGGATGGGACTTCCAACCGCTCTCTTGTCAGTATTGCGCCGCCGAGTGGGCGTCAGCAACCTCCGAAACGCCCCACAGTGCGCGCCCCTGCCCTCCGGCAAAATTCCGTCACGGAGGTGAGAAGGAACAGGGGGCATAGTTGCCGAAGAAATTGCGCAGGTAGGAGGATCGCCGCCACACAGCATGACCGGAATCGGACCGCTGACCAGGGTCGATCCGGGCAGCTTTGTAGTGGTGAGCGCCGGCGCCTGTCCCGACGCGCCAGCGCCCTTGGTGGCCTCAGGCGGGCTTCTCCTCACGGCTCGGCGGCGCCATGAACTCCGGCCCCACCGGGTCGGTGACGCACTCTTCGAGGATGCGATCGATTTCGCGCAGCGCCGCCGCGTCCAGCTCGAGCCCCTCCAGGTCCTCGAGGGGCTCGAGCTGCTCGGGCCGCCGCGCGCCCCACAGCGCCACGCCGACGCCCGGTTGCGCCAGGACCCACGCCAGGGCCAGGTGGATGGCGCGGCGGCCGAAGCGCTCCTGGGCGAAGGTGTCGAGCCGCTCGACGGCGCGCAGGTAATGGCTGTAGCGCGGCTCCTGGAACTTGGGGTCCATCTGCCGCAGGTCGTCGCCCTCGAAGCGCGTGTCGGAGCGCATCTTGCCGGTCAGCAGCCCCCGGCACAGGGCGCCGTAGGTCAGCGTGGTGATGCCGTGCTCGCGGGCGTAGGGCAGTACGTCGGCCTCGATGCCGCGTTCGAGGAGGTTGTACGGCGGCTGGACGACGTGCAGGGGCGCCTCGGCGCGGAAGCGCTCCAACTGCTCCGGCGAGAAGTTGGAGACGCCGATGGCGCGGATCTTCCCCGCCTCGTAGAGATCCCGCATAGTGGCGGCAGTCTCCTCGATGGGAACCAGCGGGTCCGGCCAGTGGACTTGGTGGATATCGATCACGTCGGTGCGCAGACGCTGCAGGGAGTCGTCGACCTCCTGCTCCAGGCGCTCGCGGGTGGCGTTGCGGTAGGGCTGGCCACCGACCCACTCGAGCCCCGCCTTGGTGGCCAGGACCACGCGCTCGCGCCGGCCGCCTTCGGCCAGGGCGCGCCCGACGAGCTCCTCGCTGTGCCCCTGGCCGTAGACGGGGGCCGTGTCGATGAGCGTGATACCGCGGTCGACGGCAGCCTGCACGGCGGCCACGGCCTCCGCGTCGTCGCTGCCACCCCAGAGCCAGCCGCCGATGGCCCAGGTGCCCAGGCCAATGCGGGTGGCCGTCAGCTCGGTCTCGGCGATGCGGGTGGTCTCAACCATGGGCGCGCTCCTCGTCGCTGCTCGTCATAATCTCCCATCGTAGCAGTACCAGCAGCGCAATAGGCCAGGCGCTCGGCCGTCAGGTGGGCGCGTTTCCCGACTCCCGAACCGGCCCCGGCGCTTACGCGCGGCAAGCCGCTGCCGTCAGCGCCATGCGCGGGTTCTCACCAAATGATGCGCTGGTCGAAAATGGAGGCGCGGGCTTGGCCTCGGGATCCACGACTTCGCCGCCATCGAAATCGCTGCCCCAGGCAGGCGGGTCGCGGCCCGGGGCCGGCGTCGGCGGGCGCGCCGGCTCGCCGATGTGCGCCAGGATCGCCTGGATCGAGGCTGGATCCGTGACGAGCGCGATGATCCGCATCTCGACCGCGCCAGCCTACGGCGTAATCGG
>JAWOFB010000157.1:0-3688 GCA_046482445.1 Ectothiorhodospiraceae bacterium
TCCAGCACTTCGACCCGGTGGGGGTGGGGGCGCTGGGCCCGCGCGAGGCACTGGTGGTGCAGCTGGATGAATACCCGCCGGACACGCCCTGGCTGGCCCAGGCGCGACAACTGGTGGATCAGCACCTGGACCTGCTGGAGAACCGTCAGCGCGCCCAGCTCACGCGCAAGCTGCACGTCAGCGACGGCGAACTCGGCGAGGTCCTGGCACTGGTGCGCACGCTGGACCCGCGCCCCGGCTCGCAGATCGGCACCCCGGCCGCCGAATACGTGGTCCCGGATGTCTACGTGCGCAAGGAGCGCGGCGCCTGGCGGGTGGAACTCAACCCCGAGGCCGCCCCCCGCATCCGCGTCAACAATTACTACGCCAGCCTGGTCCGCCGGGGTGACACCAGCAGCGACAACACCACCATGCGCCAGCACCTGCAGGAAGCGCGGTGGTTCATCAAGAGCCTGCGCAGCCGCAACGAGACCCTGCTCAAGGTCGCCCGCTGCATCGTCAATCACCAGCAGGACTTCCTGGAGCGTGGCGAAGAGGCCATGAAACCCCTGGTCCTGCGCGAGGTGGCCGAGGAAGTGGACATGCACGAGTCCACCATCTCCCGGATCACCACCCAGAAGTACATGTACACCCCGCGCGGGACCTTCGAGTTCAAGTATTTCTTCTCCAGTCACGTGCACACGGTCGATGGCGACGAGTGCTCGGCCACCTCCATCCGGGCGCGGATCCGCCGCCTGATCAGCGAGGAAGACGAGCGCAAGCCGCTGAGCGACAGCAAGCTCGCCGAAATCCTCCGCAACGAGGGGATCGATGTAGCACGACGGACCGTGGCCAAGTATCGTGAATCCATGGCCATCGCGTCTTCCAACGAGCGCAAGCGAATCGCCTGACGGCTTGTGCCGCCCGGCGGGGCCTGCGCCATCAACCCAAGGGAGGAAGTGGTATGCAGATCGACGTCACCGGTCACCACATCGACCTCACGGACGCACTGCGCGACCATGTACACAACAAGATGGACAGGCTGGAGCGCCACTTTGACAATGTCGTGAACGTCCACGTCATTCTCACCGTGGAAAAAGTGCTCCGGAAGGCGGAAGCCACCATGCAGGTCAGCGGCGCCAAGCTCTATGCGGACGCCACCGCCGAGGACATGTACGCCGCCGTGGACAGCCTGGTGGACAAACTCGATCGCCAGGTGAAAAAGCACAAGGAAAAGCGCACGGACCACAAGCGCGCCGAAGGCGCTCAGGCCAAGGCGATCGGTGACGACGAGCTGGAATAAACGCAGCCAGGCGGCGGCCGGAGCGGCCGCCGCCATCCTAACGGGTGCCGCAGCCATGAACCTGCGTAGAACAGCATGATCAACATAGCCGACCTCCTCACCACCGAGCGCGTCGCCAGCGACGTCAACGTGACCAGCAAGAAGCGCAGCCTGGAGGAGCTCAGCGAACTGATCGCCGGCGCCGATCCGGCCCTGCCGGCGCAGACCATCTTCGACAAGCTCATCAGCCGGGAGAAACTGGGCAGTACCGGCCTGGGACACGGCGTGGCCCTGCCCCATGCGCGCATGGACGGCAACGATAGCGCCGTCGCCGCCTTTCTGCGCACCAGCGAGCCCATCGATTTCGACGCCTTCGATGGCGAGCCCGTGGATCTTCTTTTCGCCCTGGTGGTGCCCGAGCACTTCACCGACGAACACCTGCAGATCCTCGCGCGCCTGGCGGAGCTGTTCAGCGACCCGGAGCTGTGCCGCCGGTTGCGTGCCGCCGAGGATGCCGAGGCCCTGCACCATCTGCTCACCACGTGGGGAGCGGACGCCGGTTCGTGAACACCGCAGTCCCATGCCGTCGAGCGTAACCGTCCCGGGCGTGCTCGTCCGGGTCCGCACGGTGGGCCTGCTGCTCACCGGCCCCAGCGGCAGCGGCAAGAGCGAGACAGCCCTGGATCTCATGGATCGCGGCCACACCCTGGTGGCCGATGACGCCGTGACCGTAACGGCGACGCCCGACGGGCTGCGGGGACAGGCACCCGCGGAACTCCGTGGCCGGCTGGAGGTCCGCGGACTGGGAATCCAGGAAAGCCGCCTGCTCGCGGGACACGACGCGGTAGCCCCGGAGGCCCCGGTGGACCTGGAGGTCGCGCTGGATGTGGACCCGGACTGGGCAGCCTGGCCGCGGCTGGAGCCGGCGCTGGGCACCACCACCCTCGCCGGACAACCGTTGCCCCGGCTCACGCTCCCGGTGGCGCCGGGGCGCCGGCTGGCACTGCTGCTGGAGACAGTTGCCCGCCTGACGGCGGCGGGCGTGCTGACGCGAGGAGCCACGCATGAGTGACCAACCCCGCCTGATCATCGTCAGTGGCCTGTCCGGCTCCGGCAAGACCGTCGCCCTGCACACCCTGGAGGACAGCGGCTGCTACTGCATCGACAACCTCCCGGTGAGCCTGCTGACGGCCTTCGGCGAGCACGTGAACAGCCTCGAGCCGGGTGCCGTGGACCACTACGCAGTGGGCGTGGATGCGCGCAACCGCATGAGCGAGCTCCAGGCGTTCGACAGCATCGTCAGCGACCTGGAAGCGACCACCGGGATTCGCCCGGAGATCCTGTTCCTCACCGCCGATGACGACACGCTGATCAAGCGCTTCTCGGAGACGCGCCGGCGCCACCCCCTGAGCGACCGGGATTACCCACTGGCCGACGCCATCGCCCGCGAGCGGGCCCTGCTCGTGCCCATCCAGGGGCGCGCCGACGTGGTCATCGACACCACGGCCACCACCCTCCACCAGCTCCGGCAACTGGTGCGCGAGCATGTCGCCCGCGACGCCCGGCAGCTGTCGCTGCTGTTCCAGTCCTTCGGCTTCAAGCACGGCGTCCCCAGCGATGCCGACTTCGTCTTCGACGCCCGCGTGCTGCCCAACCCCCACTGGGAGCCCGCATTGCGTGAACTCACCGGCCTGGATACCCCGGTGCGCGACTACCTCGCCGGGCAGTCGGAGGTCGCGCGCATGGAGGCCGACATCCAGTCGTTTCTCAGCGGCTGGGTGCCGTCGTTCCGGCGCGAGAACCGCAGTTACCTGACCGTGGCGATCGGCTGTACCGGTGGCCAGCATCGCTCGGTGTATCTGTGCGACCGCCTGGCCCGGGCATTTGATGACGGCAACCAGGCGGTGAGCATCCGCCACCGGGAGCTGGCATGAGCGCGGGCATCCTGCTGATGACGCACAACCGCATCGGCGAGGAACTGCTGGGCACCGCCCGGGAGACGCTGGGTTTCATGCCCGTCCAGACGGCCAGCGTGGCGGTCAGCCCCGGATCGGACCCGGAGGAGCGACTGGCCGCCGCGACCGCCGCGGCGGACCGCGTAGAGACGGGCGACGGGGTGCTGGTGCTCACCGACTGCTATGGTTCCACACCGAGCAACATCGCCACGCGGCTGGCGCATGAACGGCCGGTGGTGGTCATCGCCGGCGTCAATCTGCCCATGCTGCTGCGCGTGTTCAACTATCCGGCGCTGCCCCTGGCCGAACTGGCGGACAAGGCCCGCTCCGGGGGCCGGGACGGAGTCATCCTGGTGGAAATGCTGCGCCGTTCAAAGGAGTACTGACGGGTGCCCAAACGCGAAATTGAGCAGCCGCAGTTCGGCGGCCGACAACGCCAGGACCTCCCGCTCCGGTGCCCAGCCGAGGGAGG
>JAWOFB010000230.1:0-3682 GCA_046482445.1 Ectothiorhodospiraceae bacterium
AGCGGCTGTTCCCAGACCTGGTAGAAGAGGCGCACCGGATCGCGGTCTTCGTAGTCCTGGCGCAGGGTTTCGATCTCGTCGAGAAAGGCCTGTACGGCCCTCTGCCCCTCTTTCTCGGTGCCGGCAAGCCGGGCCATGCGGCGCATGCTGGAGGCGACGCCCTCGAAGCTGCGCGGCTCGGAGACGTAGACATTCAGGCCGAGATCGCGCATGCGCTCGATCTGCGAGGCGGAGTTGCCACTGCGCCAGGCGACCACCCGGTCCGGTTCGAGCTGGACGACGCGTTCCAGGTCGATGCGGCTGTAGCCCCCGATGCGCGGGATCGTCTCCGCTTCCGGCGGGAAGTCGCTGTGCTGGGTCACCCCCACCAGCTTGTCCCCGGCGCCGACGGCGAACAACACCTCCGTGATGTGCGGGGCCAGGCTGACGATGCGGCTGGCCGTGGCTTCCAGGCGTACCTGCCGATCCGTGTCATCTGTCACCGAGACGGCATCGGTATCGGCATGGCTGGCCGGGCTCATCAGGAGGGCGCAAGCGGCGAGCAGTGCCGGCAGCAGTCTCGAACGGTAGAACATACGAAAGGTTCCTTGGTTCCATAGGGTCGGGCAACGGTGCGGACGGGGCTGGCGCGGGTGTTCGCCGGCGATATTCGGCGATGGCATGCCCAACCGCAGGGTCCAGTCTCTCCGGCGGCCCGTCCCGACAGCGCGCGTCATGATAACAGCTGCCCCGGCGGGCACGCCGCTTCCCCGTTGGGACTGGCGACAAGCGCTTGAGCGGGCCGTTGACCCGCTGTGCCTCGGAAGCCCCGCGGCCCTGCCGTGTGCGCTTTACGCC
Organism: Ectothiorhodospiraceae bacterium; assembly: GCA_046482445.1. Lineage (GTDB taxonomy): Bacteria > Pseudomonadota > Gammaproteobacteria > Nitrococcales > Aquisalimonadaceae > Aquisalimonas. The sequence continues at coordinate 838 of JAWOFB010000230.1, forward strand.
TTGATCGGGAGGGTCAGGGAAGCGGTCGCACCACCGCCAGGACTGGCCATGAGGTTCGCATCCCCTCCATGGAGCCTCGCAATGCGCCGCACAAGGTAGAGCCCCATTCCCACCCCCGCGATTCGCGACATGTTGTCGCCCCGGGTGAATTTTTCGAAGAGCTTTTCCGGGTCAGCGTTCTGCAGGCCCGGTCCCGCGTCGACCACCTTCAGAGTCACGCGATCGGAGCCACCGGGCTCTGCGATGAGAGTGATCTGCGTGCCCTCGGGGGCGACCTTGGCTGCGTTGTCGATGAGATTCAGGAGTGCCACGCGGACCAGGGCGGGGTCGAAGGTCATCTCGCTGGGTATGGCTCCGACTTCCAGTAACAGTTCGTGGCGCGTTACGGATTGGCGAGCCTGCTCAACCATCTCCTCCAGAAAGGCCCGCGAGACCACGCTCTCCGCTCGCACCCTCCAGGCGTCCGATTCGAAACGGTCCTCCGTCAGCAGGTTATCCATGAAGCCCGTCATGCGGCTGACCGCACGACGGATGCGTCGCAGGACCTTGGCCGGCGGAATGGTGGCCTGTTCACGCTGGGCTTCCAGCACCGTGCAGGCGGAGGCGATGGATGCAATGGGGGAGCGTAATTCGTGGGAGATCATGGCCAGGAACTGGCGGTGTTCACTCAGGGCGTTCTCCGCTGTCCGCCGGGCGGTGTCGAGTTCGCGGGTGCGAGCATCCACCAGTCGTTCCAGTTCGGCCCGCTTCTCTTCCCTGCTGCGCATCCGCTCGCGCCGCTCGAGGACCACGCGCGCCCCCAGCCCGGCGAGGACGATGACCGAGGCCAGCAGGATCGAAAGTGCCATGGCCGGCTCGGAGAACGCACCGGGTACCTCGGGCAGCCAGCCGATGCTGGAAAAGTAAAGCAGCTCGGTCACCTGCCAGGGCAGCACGTAGCCCGCGAATGCGTAACCCCACAGCAGCGCCCCCTTGCGCCACGCCATATACCCCAGAACGGGGCTGAACAGGGCGATGCTCAGCCCCCACAGCGTCAGGAAATGCATCATCGGCCGATGGGGGAGGAACAGGAACAGTACGCCGATCAGGGCGAAACTGAAGATCAGCCCGATCAGCACCCGGTCGACGCGCGGAAACAGCTCGCGGGTGCGCAGCAGGATGCGGTGCAGGACCAGCAGCAGCATCCCCACTAGCGACAGTGAGAGGCCGATGGCCGGTCGGTTCCAGTCGGGTGATTCGGGCCAGAATTCGCGGAAGGCCATCCCCTTGATGCTCCAACGGAACAGCAGGAACGCAAGGCTCAGCAAGCCGAAGACCAGAAAGCCCGGCTCGCGCAGCATCAGCCACATCACCACCCCGAAAAGCAGCATCAGGATGACCGCGCCGGCCATGAAATATTCCAGCCGCGTGGCATTGCGCTCCCTTTCGAGTAACTGTGCGGTTGCACGGAGTTGAGGGTGGATAACGATGGGAGTGTCGCTGGCGACCCGAACCAGCAGCTCCTTTGACGCATGCGCGGGGATATCCACGGAAAACACCTGCGTCAGGGTCGGCAGCTCCCGTTCCGAGAAGGGGACGGCCCGGCCGCCGGAGCGGGTCACCCAGCGGTCATCAATGCGTTCGTGATAGGTAATCTCTCGCAGCCGCGCCTGACCGACCTCCAGCCAGCGCAACACGGTTTCGGGGCGTTCGTTGGTCACTTCCAGCTTCAGCCAGAAGGCGGAATCACTGGTGCCGAGCCGATGGCGATCCTTCGCCAGCGGCAATGGGCTGAACGGGATGGCGTCGTCCGCCACCTCCGCTGGACCAAGGTTTCCACGGGGATCTTCCGCCATCACCAGACTGTTGACGCGGACGTCGTCGGTGGCTGCGAGGAGCGACGGGCCCGATAAAAGCGCGAGGAGCAGGGCCAGCAACAGGGCCGGGCGGATACGGGGCACCAGGCTCAATCCATCGTGAACGGCCGGGTCAACTCCAGCTGTTGACGTGGGGCGGTCGCCAGGGGCAGGGCATCGCCCGTGCGCGATTCGACCTTCTTGCGCAGGCGACTCATCAATACATCGATGCGGTGGAAGCGGAATTGGGAGGGGTTATCGCTCAGTACAGTGGCGAGGTCGAGACGCGAGACCTTGCCGCCACCGTGGACGAGACACTCGAGGAAGGCGAATTCGTTGGGTGTCAGATCCACACACTGGCCATCCGGCGAGTACAAGCAACGTCCTTCCCGGAGTATGTGCCAGGTGGCGTCGTCTCCGCAGGGGGAGGCGTGTGGTCGGCCGCCGCGGTCCGCCAATCTTCGCGACAAGGCTTCGACGTGGGCGGCCAGTTCCCGCAGGTCGACGGGTTTGGTCAGGTAGACATCGGCGCCCGCCTCGAGTCCTGCCAGGCGATCATCCAGACGGGAGCGCGCACTCACGATAATGATACCGATGCCGGTTTCCATCACGTGGCGCGCGACACTCAAGCCGTCTTCCTCGGGCAGACCGATGTCCAGCACCACCACGTCCACCGGTTGGGCTGCCAGTTGGCGGTAGAAGCCCGCGGCACTTTCCTCCGTCCATACGGTGCAGCCCTGCATGGTCAGGTACTCCGCCATGCTGGCGCTCTGATCCACATCATCCTCGACAATGGCGATGCGGATGGCATTGGGCTCGCTGTGATTGAGGGCGTTGTGCATGGTCCGGCTGAACGTCTGGGGCGGTTACAGATGGTAGGCCCGCGGTCAAGACCCCACAGTGCGGTCGTTTAGTTGGAGGTCAAAGAGTACACCTTTCTGCTGGTGGGCCAAATGTTCAGGAGTTGCTTTCGGATCCGCGATGAGAGGAATGGTGAGAGTCCGTGAGTG
>JAWOFB010000124.1:0-3097 GCA_046482445.1 Ectothiorhodospiraceae bacterium
ATTTCTGGCGCAGCTCCGAGTCGGGTCTCGCGACGTTAGCATGCAGGATGGTCAATTCTCCCAGGTGGCCCCGCATGGCGCGCTGGTTGATCTGTTCGCGGAGCCGGTCCATGACCCGGGTTTCCTGCTCGATGGACTGGCGCGTCTCGTCGCGGACGTAAAAGGGGACCACATGTTCGCCCTGGTGCAGCACCAGGTCCAGCACCCGGAAGGTGGAATCCCAGCCGCCGGTCCAGAAGACCCGGCGCGGCGTGGCGGAGTGGTTGCTGCTGGACGAGCTCTCCATGCGTCGAAATATCCGGCCCTGTTGCATTGGTTGCTGACGGGGTGGCCCCGTGGCGCTCAAGGTGATCGAGTGGCCGGCGAAACGGTTTCGGTCTCCGGCCCGGACGGGCAGTATAATGCACGGCTATCGGTTCTGGGTGCGACCGCGCGCGGTGGCCCCGCCTTTTTGGGCCGTGTACCGGCAAGCGAGGTCCGCTTCATTGAAGCTCACTTTTGTTGGCGACGTCCGCCTGATCCGAGACCCCTCCGCGCGCCAGGGGGCAGAGCCCAGGAGCTCTTTCGAACGGGTGCAGCCGTTACTGGGCAGCCCCGGTGTGCTGAGTGCAAATCTGGAGTGTTTTTTTACCTCCGACCTCGACAACCAGCGCGGGGACTGGAAGAACCCGAAGGTCCTGCGCACCGATCCCGCGCTGTGTGGCAGCCTGGCCTCCGCCGGGTTCGATGTGCTGAACCTGGCCAACAACCACGTGATGGATGGTGGTGCCCATGGTCTGGAGGAAACGATTCAGACCCTGGAGCTTCATGGCTTGTCCTGGATGGGGGCGGGGCGTTCCTTTCATGAGGCGGTGGCTCCCACATTGCTCGAGCGTCAGGGGAAGGTCATCGCCTTCCTGTCGGCTGGTGATAACTCCCATGACTACGCAGCGAGCGCCGGTCCGGGGGTGGCCCCCATGGAGCCGTTTGATGATCTTCTGGTTCGGACTCGGCAAGCCTCTGAGGCGGCGGATCTTGTCGTGGTCCAGTTGCACGCGGATCTGGAATTCAGCGAGGCGCCGGCGCCCTACCGTGTCAGGCTCAGCCGGCAACTGATCGATCATGGCGCGACCCTGGTCATCCAGCATCATCCCCATGTGGTGCAGGGAGTCGAGGAATACGGCGGCGGGCTGATCGCGTATTCGCTGGGGAACTTCGTGTTTAACGTGCACGGAAATGCGTATCAGAACGGGTATCCGGAGGCCCGCTACGGCTGGATCCTCTCGGTGGATGTAGATGCCGAAGCGGAGAAACCCCGGGTACAGGGCTGGGACATGGAGCCGGTCTGGATCGCCGAAGACCATCGCCCGGAGCCACCCGGTCCGGATCGCCGCGAGCAGGTGCTGGTAGAGTTTCGCCGCCGTTGCGATTTGTTGAAGGACATGCGCGCGATTCGACGTTCCTGGCGGCGGCGGAGCTGGCGCGAGGCTCGCTACCACGCGCTGATGGCGTATTACAAGACGCGGAGGGGGCACCCCCTGGCGGCGATCGGGGACCTGCTCGATCTCCCGCTGCATCCGCGCAACCGACACTGGATTCTCGGGTTTCTGGGCTTGGGCCGGTGAAGGGTCGCCGGCCTGGCTTTTCCGTGTAATGCGGGGCGTCAGGCTGCGCTCTGGTTCTTGGACGCTGCCCGGGATTCCTGATGTTGCCGGATGCGCCAGACAATGGATTTGGGCAGTAGTCGGATGGGCCGCTCGACCAGCCAGTAACGGAGCTTGCCACGCCACCCTACCCGGTTGCCTTCCCCCTTGCGCTCGATCATCAGCATACAAGGCCGGCACGTGCCGCAAGGGTAGCGGCCGAGCAGAGGAGAGTGGCAGAAACAGGTGTGAGCGAGGATGCGGTCCCAGCCACTTTCGGTTGCGTGCCTCCGAAGTTCGGCGTCGCCCCGCTCAATCAGCGGAAGTGAGTAGCGACCGAATAGGGCGGAAACGGACCCCGAGTTTGGCGCGACCGTTTTCGTGTGAAGTTTCTGGTCCAATGCTGTGAGTGCGGAATTCACGACAGGGTAGATACTTCCACGCTCGATCCCGAGTTCGATACCGTCCAGGCCCTCTCCCTTTACCAGCATGGCCAGCCAGCGGTACTGGTTGCCCACTCGGTGCGTCCGGGTGATCTCCCTGAAGGCCTGGTCGATCGCATCGTCATGCGGGATCTCTTCGCGCCGATGCGTTTTCAAGGGTCGTATCCGCTCCTCCTCGGCGAAGCCCCCTTCGATCAAAGCCCGGGTGATCCGTTCCATGGTCCGGATTTCCATCTCGGACGATCGTCGGCGCGGGTCGATGACGTAATGCGGCTGGATGGGACGATCGGTCAGGTGCAGGAGCTCCATCACGCGGAAGGTCGAGTCCCAGCCGCCGGTCCAGAAGATGTTGACGGGGTCGCTCATGGTGTTCTCCGGGGGTCAATGGCCCGAGTGCGCCCGGCCTGAAAGCCGTGCGCCGGTCCAGGCCAGTCCCGACAGAACGAGATAAGGCCAGGTTCGCCAGTGTGTCGGGTGGTTGCGTCCGGCTGCGAGAAAGGACGGCGCGGCCTCGGCCCGGTAGCCGCTGCGGAACAGGTTGTAGCCCATGGAGAAATGCAGGCCGAAGCGTCGGCGCCGAAGCTGGTGCGCCGTGATGCCCTGGCCGTCCGGACCGGTGAGCCCCCAGGTTCGCACGGCGGATTCCACGACCACGGCGGCGTAATTCACCGGCGCCCACTTCCGGGTGGCGCTGCGCGGATGGCGCCGGTAGAGCGCGAAGGAGCGCGCGAGGGTGAGAATGGGCGTTAGGCGGGAGGCGCGCAGCCAGTAGTCGTAGTCCTGGGCCAGGCGCAGGTCCTCGCGGAACTCGCCCACGGCCTCCACCAGTTCCCGGCGCATCACCACCGCCCCGGTCCAGACGATGGTGTCCAGGAGCAGGCGGTGGTAGATCCAGCCGGACCGCTCCGGGTCGAGGGCCCGCGGGTCTTCGCCCCCGGTTTCGCGGGCGAAGGCGCCCGGGGCGCGCCAGATGCCGTTCTCGTCCGGGCTCCAGAGCGTGAACTCGCTGGCCACCATGGCGCATTCGGGATG
>JAWOFB010000001.1:0-3080 GCA_046482445.1 Ectothiorhodospiraceae bacterium
GTGTGCCCGGCGGATAGTCAGCGTTCAGGTTGGCAACCGTATCAGAGACGATGATAAGTTCCGCCGTCTCCAGGTCGCGTATGCGCTCGCTTACCTCGTCCCATCGCTCAATCAATGTATTGCCGGAACGTGCCCGGGACGCGGCGGTGGCCGGTCTGAACCAGGCACCCGGCGACGCGCGCCTGGAGCGACTGCGTGTCCAGGCGCTGTTCGAGATGGGGGAGACGGACGCTGCCCTGGAGGCCATGGCAGCGCTGGTGGAGACACAAGAGGATAACTGGCGGCTGCATCTGGACTACGCCCGGCGCTTGCAGCAGGCCGGGCGGGATGACGCGGCCCGGTCGGTGTTCGGGCGGCTTCGCGATACCTGGCCCGAGGAGCCGCAGGTGCTCTACAGCGCGGCCATGCTGAGCCTGGAGGTCGGCTACCGGGAACAGGCGCAGACGTACCTGGAAGACCTGCTGGAACTGGGCAGTCGCCGGGGTGCGGCCCACTACTTCCTGGGCCGGATTGCCGAAGACCAGGGCCGGGTCCGGGATGCGCTGAATCGCTACGAACGGGTGGAGAGCGGTGACTACCGCTCCCGCGCCGGCCTGCGGCGGGCCGTGGTACTGGGTCGCGAAGGGCGGGTCGCCCGCGCCCGGGAGGCCTTCGAGGCGCACCGCGCGCGGTTTCCCGAGCAGGCGCCGCGGGCGTTCCTGATGGAGGCGCAGATGCTGCGCGAGCTCGGGCGCCGGGAGGATGCCGCCACGGTTTATGAACAGGGTCTCGCGGAGCACCCGGATAACGCGGATCTGCGCTACGGCCGGGGCCTGTTGCGTGCCGTCTCGGGCGATATTGACGGCGCCGAAGCCGACTTCCGCCATATCCTCGAGGCCGACCCGGATCACGTGGATGCGCTCAACGCCCTGGGCTACACGCTGGTGGACAGCACGGACCGCCTGGAGGAAGGGCTGGAGTTGATTCGCCGGGCGCACGAACAGGACCCGGAGAACCCGGCGATTCTGGACAGCCTTGGCTGGGCGAACTACAAGCTGGATCGCCCCGAACGCGCGCTGGATTATCTCCGGCGCGCCTACCGCGGCCATCAAAGCGGCGAGATCGCCGCCCACCTGGGCGAGGTCCTGTGGCAACAGGGCCAGCGCGACGAAGCGCGTGCCATCTGGCAGGAGGCGCTGGAGCGCGATGGCGATGACCCGGTGCTCCAGGAGACCCTGGAGCGCCTGGCGCCGGAGGTCCTCTCGCGATGATCGGGCGGGTCGGACGGATTCTGGTCGCCGGTTTGGTGCTCGCGCTGCTTGCGGGCTGCGCCGGCCTTCAGGAAGACAGGCCGGAGCGGACTCCGGACGAACGCGAGGCGGCGTTTGACGAACGGCGTGAACCGCTCGCGGAGCTCACGCACTGGCGGGCCGTGGGACGGGCGGCGGTGCGCAACAGCCAGGAGAGCGTCACCGTGAGTCTCGACTGGCGCCAGGCCGACGCCGCCTACCGCCTCAATCTGCGTGGCCCTCTGGCCTCCGGCAGCCTGCGTCTGCAGGGCGATGACTCCGGCGTCGTGCTGCGCACGAGTGACGGCGCCGAACGGGTGGCGGACGACGCGCGCGCCCTTCTGGCCCGGGAGCTGGGCCTGGATCTGCCGGTGACGGCATTGCGCTGGTGGCTGCGCGGGCTGCCGGCACCCGGCCTGGACGAGCCGACCATGGAGCTTGATCGCCGCGGCCGGATCACCGCCATGGAGCAGTCCGGCTGGCAGGTGACCTACGACAGCTACACCGAGCAGGGCGGGCTGCAACTGCCCGCGAGTCTGGAAATCGAGGGCGAGGGCGTCGGGGTGCGCGCGAGCATTCGTTCGTGGGATCTGGGTCAGGATGCCATCTGACACGGGCGCGACCCGGTGGCCGGCACCGGCGAAGATCAATCGGTTCCTGCACATCCTCGGGCGCCGGGCCGACGGTTACCACGCGCTGCAGACGCTGTTCCAGTTCCTGGACCGGTGTGACAGCGTCCATATCCGCGTGCGTGACGACGGCGTCATCCGCCGTCGCGGTGAACTCGCCGATGTACCCCCCGAGGCGGATCTGACCCTGCGCGCCGCACACGCCCTGCAACAGGACACCGGCGCGGCGGCGGGTGCCGAAATCCGCGTACACAAGCGCCTGCCGGCTGGGGGTGGTCTGGGCGGTGGCAGTTCCGATGCCGCGACGACGCTGGTGGCGTTGAACCACCTCTGGGGATGCGGTCTGGATGCGGATGCGCTGGCGTCGTTGGGGTTGACCCTGGGTGCGGACGTGCCCGTGTTCGTGCGCGGGTCCGCGGCCTGGGCGGAAGGCGTGGGCGAGCGTTTGCAGCCGGTGACGCTCGACCGGCCGTGGTACGTGGTGCTGGTGCCGGCGTGCCACGTCAGCACGGCCGAGCTTTTCCGCGCGCCGGAATTGACAAGAAATACGCCCCCCATCACAATTGCCGACCTCCCGGACGGCGGCGGCAACGACTTCGAGTCGGTGGTGCGCGCGCGCTATCCGGCGGTGGAGGGCGCGTTTGCAGCGCTGGCGCCCTTCGGCCAAGCGCAGCTAACCGGTTCCGGGGGTTGCGTGTTCCTGGCCTGTGCCACGGCCAACGCCGCCAGACAGGCGTGGCGGTCGTGTCGGGCAGCGGGCTGGGACGGTTTTATGGCGCGGGGGCTCAACCGCTCGCCCCTGGCCGCCTGCGACGGGTTCCCGACAACTGGGGTGTAGCCAAGCGGTAAGGCACCGGGTTTTGATCCCGGGATTCCCAGGTTCGAATCCTGGCACCCCAGCCACTTCCATGCGCGATCACAGCACGGGTGTTAGCGTGAGTGAGAACGGCTATCTGATGGTCTTCGCGGGGAATGCCAACCCGCAACTGGCGACGGCCATCAACGAGCATCTCAAGATCCGACCGGGCTACGCCGTCGTCAGCCAGTTCAGTGACGGCGAGGTGAACGTGGAAATCGACGAGCATGTCCGTGGCAAGGATGTGTTCATCGTCCAGCCCACCTGTCAGCCGACCAACGACAATCTCATGGAATTGCTGATCATCGCCGATGCCCTGCGGCGCTC
>JAWOFB010000148.1:0-3013 GCA_046482445.1 Ectothiorhodospiraceae bacterium
TTCGTTGGCCGGCTTGACCACCTGGACGAGCTGGTGGTCCAGCACGTAGGCGCGCTCGTCGTCCAGGTAGCACCGGTAGGTGGGCACGTTGGGCAGCAGGGGTTCCTCGGCCAGGTAGTAGCGGATGAAATCCGGTACGAAGGCATACACCACCTTGTCGTCCGCCACGCCGGCCCCGGGCGCGTTGGCCAGGCCCACGTTGCCCTTGCGCCAGGCCCGCATCAGCCCCGGCACGCCCAGGGCCGAGTGCGCGTAGAAACACTCCGGGTCGAGGAACAGGTCGTCGATGCGCCGGTAGATAACATCCACCCGCCGCGGACCGTCGATGGTGCGCATGTACACGCAATCATCCGGCCCCACCACCAGATCCGAGCCCTCCACCAGTTCCGCGCCCATGTGCTGCGCCAGGAAGGCGTGCTCGAAATACGCGGAGTTGTAGATGCCCGGCGTGAGCACCACCACCTCCGGGTAGTCCATGGGCCGGGGCGACAGGGCCGCCAGCATGTCGAACAGCCGCGTGGGGTAATGTCCTACCGGACGGATACTGGTGTTCTCGAACAGCTCACCGAAGACGCGTTTGGTGAGCACCCGGTTTTCCATCATGTAAGACACTCCGGAGGGGACCCGCAGGTTGTCCTCCAGGACCATGAATCCGCCCTGCTCGTCACGGATAAGATCCGAACCGCACACGTGCGCCCAGGCGCCCTGGGGCGGGTTCACTCCCACGCATTCCGGGCGGAAGTTCACCGAGTTCTCCAGCAGTGCCCGCGGAAAGACCCCGTCGTGGACCACTGCCTGATCGCCGTAGATATCATCGATGAAGCGGTTGAGCGCCCGCACGCGCTGGCGCAGACCGGCGTCCACCCGCTGCCAGGTGGCGGCATCGATGATCCGTGGAATGATGTCGTAGGGCCAGGCCCGGTCGATGTTCTCGCCTTCGGAGTAGACGGTGAAGGTGATCCCCATCTCCAGGATGGCCAACTCCGCCGCGCGCTGGCGCTCGCGGATATCGCTGGTTTCCAGCGAGTCCAGATAGGCCAGCAGCTCGCGTGCCGGAGCCCGCACCTGGCCCTCGCGATCGATGAGCTCGTCGAAGAACGGCTGGTCCTGGTAGGCCTGCCAGTCGATGGTCATGGGCGGGGTACTCGCTAATGGCCGGCACGGGTTTCGCCGAGCGTACCGAACGCCGGGTGCCGGGCCAAGCGTTGCAGCGCAGCGCTCCCTGAACGCGCCTCACCAACCGGACAGGTATCACCCGGGAATCCCCCCAACCCCACGTTGACAGGGCGGTGACGACCGGGTTGCGATGCGGCCCATGAGCCGGCGCGCCGGCTGCGCGCCGATACAACGGGATCAGGAGGGCAACATGGACTTTCTGGAGCGCGATGACGGCGTACTCCATTACCAATTGGAAGGCCCGGCGGGCGCGCCGGTCATCCTGTTTGCCAACGCCCTGGGCACGGACCTGCGCATGTGGGACGCGGCCAGCGAGCTGCTGCGCGACCGCTACCGGATCCTGCGCTACGACATGCCGGGTCACGGTCTGTCCAGCGCGCCGCCGGGGCCTTACACCATGGCCGGCCTGGCGACGGACTGTGTCGCCTTACTGGACGCGCTGGAGCTGGACCAGGTGCACTTCTGTGGGCTGTCTATCGGCGGCATGGTCGGCCAGCAGTTCGCGGGAAGCCACGGCGACCGCCTGCACAGCGTCACCCTGGTGGATACCACCATGCGCATGCCGGAACCCGCCCAGTGGACCGAGCGGGCGCCCCAGGTCCGCAAGGATGGCCTGGGTGGTCTCGTGGACGGCGCCATGGAGCGGTGGTTCACCGACGCGTTCCGGGAGACCGCCACCGTCGGTGGCATTCGCAACATGTTCCAGCGCTGCGCCCCTCAAGGCTACGCGGGGTGTTGCGAGGCCATCGCCGGCATGGACCTGGAGCCCCAGGTCGATGCCATCGAGTGCCCGGCCCTGGTCATGGTGGGCGAGGACGACCCCGGAACGCCGGTATCCGCGGCCGAGAGCCTCGCCCGACGCTTGGGCGACGCCCGCATCCGCATCATCCCGGAGGCACGGCACCTGTCACCGGTGGAGAAACCGCGGGAGACGGTGGACATGCTCACCGCGTTCCTGGCGGGCCAGAACTAACGGAATGAGAAGCCGTTCTAGACGATCCAGTTTTCAGTGGTTAATGCTTCGATGCGCCCGAAGTGCTTGCGGTTGTTGGTGACGACCACCGCACCGAGGCTAAGGGCGTGCGCCGCAATCATGGTGTCCTGTCCTCCGATTGGCGTCCCGGCCCGCTTGAGGCGTGTGTACACGTCGGCCCAGGCATCGGCCGCCGGGCGATCCCAGGGCACGATCGCGTGGACGCGTTCGAGGAACGCCTCCACAGCCCCACCAGTCCGCGGATTCTCCGAGGCCACAACCCCTTGCATGAGCTCTGCGTAGGTGATGACCGAGATCATGATGTCATGACCGCTCGCGACCGCTTCCTGGAGGCGGTGAAGGACTGTCACTGGGCGGTGGCGAATGATGTAGCTGCTGGTGTCGGTATCCAGCATGTAGCAGGTCACGCCTTGCGATCCTCAGGGTCGATCCCGAGGGCCGGACGTTCGATCAGGAAGTCTTCGTCAGCCGGCGGTGCGTCCACCATACCTGTCCAGGACGGGCGTTTGGGCTCAATCACCAGCCGGTCGCCAATTCGGTAGATCAACACCTCGCTGGCATCACCCAATGCCATATCCTGCGGCAGCCGCACGGCCTGGTTTCTGCCGTTGCGAAACAGCCGCGCCGTACGCGGCCCTTCGTCCGCTGTCTTCAGGAAGGTCATCCAGTCCTGAGGTTGCGTGTCAGAGTGCGGCATGGCGATCTCCACATGGGCATATAGGTCAAGCATATGCCGCGCTCCGACCTGCGTCAACGCCCACAAAACTTCGTGGGCGACTAGGAGTCTGCCGGGTTTGGGAGGTCCTCGCGAGGTGGGCGGGAGGCGGAGGCGATTGAGTCGTT
>JAWOFB010000154.1:0-3282 GCA_046482445.1 Ectothiorhodospiraceae bacterium
CTGGGCGCCGGCTTCGCCACCCTGGGGCTGTTCCTGTTCCTGCGCTCGGCACGCGCCACGGGCCTGGGTGTCATCGGCATTCCCATCAGCACCATCGGCGCGTTCCTGGCGCTCATGCTCGCCGGGCGAACGGTCAACGTGATTTCCCTGGCCGGTGTCGCCTTCGCCATCGGCATGACCATGGACAACACCATCGTCGTGCTGGAGAGCATCCAGCAACAGGCGCGTCGGGGCCTGGACCGGCTGCAGGCGGCCGTTGAGGGCGTTCGCCAGGTCTGGCCCGCCGTTCTCGCATCCACGCTAACCACCGTGCTGGTGTTCGTGCCCATCGTGTTCATCCGCCAGGAGGCGGGCCAGCTCTACTCGGATATCGCCATTGCCGTCTCCGGCGCCATCCTCGCGTCCATGCTGGTGGCCATCACCATTATCCCGGCCATCGGCGCGCGCACGGCCCTGGCGGCGAACTTCGACGAGCGCGGCGCGAGCGGCAGTCGTTGGAGCCGGGGCGTGCTCGCGCTGGTGGCCTGGTCAACGGCCAACCGCCTGCGCCGCTGGTCGTTCATCCTGGGCACGGTCGTCGTGAGCGTCAGCGCCGCCTGGGTGCTCACACCGCCGGCGGAGTACCTGCCCGAAGGCGAGGAGGCCAAGACCTTCGCCTTCATGAACGCGCCCGCCGGCTATAACCTGGACACCATGCTGGGTATCGCCGAGCAGGTGGAGGATCACTTCCTGCCCCATGTCGGCGCGGAACGGGACGCCTACCAGCGCGGCGATACCCGGGTGCCGCCCATGGCGTACATGAGCATGGGCGTGGACGCCGGCGGGCTGCGCATCATCGCCGAGACGCGCGACCCGGACCACATCGACGCGCTCATGGACGCCCTCACCCGGCACTACGAGAGCTATCCGGGCATGCGCGCGTTCGCTGCCCGCGGTTCCATCATCACCAGCAACGACGGCGGCACGCGCAGCATCAGCCTGGATATCGCCGGACCGCGGCTGGAACCCATCTACGCGGCGGCCAACGCCATCTACCAGCGCGCGGAGGCGATCTTCGACGACCCGCGCATCCAGACCCAGCCGTCCAATCTCAGCCTGTCGCAACCCCTGGTGGAGGTGCACCCGGACTGGGAGCGCGCCGCAGAGCTGGGGCTGTCAGCCGATGACCTGGGCCTGACCGTGGCGGCCCTCACTGACGGCGCCTACCTGGACGAATACTTCCAGGACGACAACAAGATCGATATCTACGCCTACGGCCCGGCCGGGCCGGATGCGCAGCTGGCCGGCCTGGGCAGTACCCCCATCCGTACCCCCGGGGGCAGCACCCTGCCCCTGGACCGCATCGCCCGTATCGACGAGACCGTGGATACCAGCACCGTAAGGCGCGTGGACGGCCGGCGCACGGTCACCGTGAACGTCATCCCGCCTCGCTCGGTGCCGCTGGAAGCCGGGGTGGAGCGCGTCCGCGAGGAGCTGCTGGCGCCGCTGCGCGCCGAGGGCCGCATCGACAATGCCGTGGACGTCAGCATCAGCGGCGCCAGCGATCAGCTCGACGCCACGCGCGAGGCGCTGTCCAGCAACTTCCTCATCGCCCTGGCCATCATCTACCTGCTGCTGGTGGCCATCTTTGTCCACTGGGGCTACCCGCTGCTGATCATGACCGCCATCCCGCTGGGTATCACCGGCGGCATCGTCGGCCTGGCGCTGCTCAACGGCGTCGGCTCGCTACTCCCGCTGCTGGGTCTGCCGGCGGTCCAGCAACCCTTCGACATGATCTCCATGCTGGGTTTCCTGATTCTCATGGGGACCGTGGTCAACAACCCCATTCTCATCGTGCACCAGGCGCGCCTGGCACTAGACGCCGGCGCCGGTTCCGCGGTGGCGGCGGTTCACGAGGCCGTGGCCAGCCGCCTCCGCCCCATTGCCATGACCACCCTGACCACCGCCTGCGGGCTGTCGCCGCTGGTCTTTCTCCCCGGCGAGGGGACCGAGCTCTACCGCGGCGTGGGCGCCATTGTGCTGTTCGGCCTGATCGGTGCCGCCGTGGTCACCCTGGTCTTCCTGCCGGCGCTCACCGTGACCGTCATGGGCCGGCGCAATGACGCGCCACGGTGACGGGGGGTCAATCACTTCATGGGTTGCGCTTGGCGCGCGGGCAATTGCCCACTAAGCTAATGGATTTAAGGGATAAAATAACGACAGGAGCACTCGCCATGAGGTATCGAACCCACCGATTGACCGTCGCCGCCGCCATCGCTGCTGTCATGGGCCCCGGCGTCGCCGCCGCCGATTTCGAGGCCGTCTATGAGGCGCCGGAGGGCGAACTCCGGATCCATTACCGGGACGACGACAACATGCGTCTGGCCGCGCCCGGGGACGAGCCGTATTTCCTGGTGGTCACTGACGGCGAGGCCTACCTGGTGGGCGAGGATGATGACGGCTGGTACGCCATCGACGCGGAGCAGCTCGCCAACATGGCATCCGGGTCCGCCGATGGCCCGGACATCCGGGTGCGCCCCCTGAACGAAACCGAAACAGTTGCGGGAATCCGTGGCGAACGCTACCAGGTCGAGGAAGGCGACAGCTGGTCCGACGAGTGGCAGAAACGGGGCGAGGTGGTTCTTACGGATGATCCCCGGGTCGCAGATGCCCGCCGGGCCTTTGATCAGCTGGACGACATCTTCGGCAAGGTCGATGGCGAACTCGAGTTCATCGACGTTGACCGGATGGAGCTAGAGGATCAAACCCTGTTGCGCAATGACAACCTGGTTCTGCAATCCTTCTCCGACGAGGCGTTGCCGGATCGCTACTTCCAGCTACCCCCGGACACTCGCCATCGGGATCTGCAGGCGGAAGCAGAAAACGCCGGCGAGGACGCGTCCGACCGCGAGGAATCCGGATGGCTGCAGGAACAGATCACCGGCACCGCCAAGGATGCCCGGGACACCGCGGCGGATGAGACACGCGAGTCCGTTACCGATAGCGTGAAGGAAGGCGTGGAGAGCCTGCTGGAGTGACCGAAAGGAGCGCCGGCTCAGGCCACCCCGGCGCCTGTCTATGCCTGCCTATGCACCACCGGCTTACGCGGTCGCCACCTGCGCGTCGGGAGCCTCACGCAGCGCCGTCACCAGGGTGTCCGGCTCCTGAGCACCCTGGATCAAATATTTCTGATTGAGAATGAACGCGGGCACACCGGTGATCCCGGCCTGCTTGTAACGGGTCTCCTCGGTGCGCACCTGCTCCGCGTAGTCGACCCCGGCGAGAATCCGTTCGGCTTCCTCG
>JAWOFB010000364.1:0-4815 GCA_046482445.1 Ectothiorhodospiraceae bacterium
CGCTGGCGCTGGGCCTCGAACAGGATCACCGCCGCAGCAACGGAGACATTCAACGACTCAGTGAGCCCAGCCATGGGAATGCTGACATGGGTGTCCGCCATGGCCACTGCCGGCTCCGGCATGCCCTCGAGCTCACGGCCCAGGATCACGGCACTGGGCCGGGTGTAATCCACCTCGCGGAACGGCACCGCCTGCGCCGACGCGTGCGCCGCCAGCAGTTGAAAGCCGGCCTCCCGCAGCGCCGTAAGGCCACCCGTCACGGTCTCGTGATGGCGCACGGTCACCCAGCGCGTAATCCCTGCCGAGGCGGTGCGACGAATCGCCACCTGCCCCTCCTGGCCCATGCTGTGGACCTCGGGCACACCCACGGCGTCGCAGGTACGCACCACCGCCGAGATGTTGTGCTCCTTGTGCACCCCCGCCGTCGCCACGGTGAGGTCCGGCTGCCGGCGGGCCAGCGCGGTTCGCATGCGGTGCAGCCTTTGTGCGCTCATGGCAACGGTTCCTCGCAGCTTTCCGGGTGGGTACCATTCAGGCGCGGACGGGATCCCGGGAGGAAGACGCGCCCGGAGCCATTCATTGTATCCAAGGCGGAAGCGGGACCATGGCAAGAATCCTGATTGCGGGCTGCGGTGACCTGGGCAGTGGTGTCGGCACCATGCTGGCGGAACGCGGGCACGACGTCTGGGGCCTGCGCCGCCAGGCGGATGCGGTGCCCGCCCCCATCCAACCGCTCGCCGGCGATTTCTCGCGGCCGGACGGCCTCCCCGCCCTGCCGGGCGGACTGGATACGGTCTACTTCATCGCCACACCGGGGCGTTTCGAGGACGAGGCCTACCGCCTGGCGTTCGTCGAGGGCATTCGCAACCTCCTGGCCCGTCTGACCGCCGAGGAGCAATCCCCCCGGCGGATCATCATGGTCAGCAGCACCTCCGTCTACGGGGTCACTGACGGCAGCTGGGTGGACGAAACCACCCCGGCCGAGCCCCAGGGTTTCTCCGGCCAACGGCTGCTGGAGGCCGAGGAACTCCTGCGCGCGAGTCCGTTCCCGAGCGTCGTCATCCGCTTCGGCGGCATCTACGGCCCCGGGCGCACCCGCATGCTGCGCAAGGTGCGCGAAGCCGACCCGGTGGTCACCGAGCCACCCCAGTACAGCAACCGGATCCACCGGGATGACTGTGTTGGTGCCCTGGTGCATTTACACGACCTGCGCGACCCCGCCCCGCTCTATCTGGCGGCGGATTCGACACCGTGCACCCAGGCGGAACTGACTGACTGGCTGGCGGACCGGCTGGGACTGCCCCATCCGCCGCGTGCCTCGGGCTCGGCCGGAGGCACGCGCGGCAGCAACAAGCGCTGTCGCAATGACCGCCTTCTTGCCAGTGGCTACCGGTTCCAGTACCCGGACTATCAGTCCGGGTACGAGGCCCTGATCAACTCGTCTTGTTGACGCGGATGGTGGGGAAGCGACTGCCCTGCTGCTCGGTCGCCTGCTGCGAGAGCTTGGCACCCACGCGCCGGGCGATGGTGCGGTAGGACTCGGCACTGGTGCTGTCCGGTTCCGCGACCACGGTGGGCTTGCCACCGTCGGCCTGTTCACGGATGTGCATGGACAGCGGCAACGAGCCCAGCAGATCCACATCGTACTGCTCGGCGATGCTGTCGCCGCCCCCGGAGCCGAAGATGGGCTCCTCGTGCCCGCAATTGGTGCAAATGTGCGTGCCCATGTTCTCCACAATGCCCAGCACCGGGACATTCACTTTCTCGAACATGCGCAGCCCCTTGCGCGCGTCCAGCAGCGCAATGTCCTGGGGCGTGGTCACGATGACCGCGCCGCTGACGGGCACCTTCTGCGACAGGGTCAACTGGATATCACCGGTCCCCGGCGGCATGTCCACCACCAGGTAGTCGAGATCCTGCCAGTTGCTGTCGCGCAGAAGCTGCTCCAGCGCCTGCGTCACCATGGGCCCGCGCCAGACCATGGGCGTCTCCTCGTCAATGAGGAAACCCGAGGACATCACCTGCAAGCCGTACGCGGTGAGCGGATCGATGGTCTTGCCGTCCGGGGAATCCGGCTTGCCCGTCACGCCCATCATGCGCGGCACGCTGGGCCCGTAAATGTCCGCGTCCAGGATGCCGACCTTGGCTCCTTCGGTGGACAACCCCAGGGCCAGATTCACACTGGTGGTGGACTTGCCGACGCCCCCCTTGCCCGAGGCCACGGCGATGATGTTGCGCACGCCCTTGACCAGGGAATTGCTGGTATCCGTCTGGTAGGCCTCGATCTGTGTGCGGATATTGACCGTCACCCCGGAGACGCCGTCCAGGGCGCCCACGCAGTCCTGGACCGCCTGACGCAGCCCGCTCTCCCAGCGCTTGAGCGGGAACCCCATGACCAGATCCACCTGCACCTGCCCGCCATCGATACCGATGTCGTCAATGCAGCGGGCGGAGACGAGATCCTTGTCCAGGTGGGGCTCGATGTAGCCCCGCAGCTGCTCCTCGACCAAAGAGCGGGTCAACTCACTCATGCCACCTCCGCGACGCGCCCGCCGCACGGGCACGCTTGCTCGTTCATTTCATGCATTTCGCGTCCATGGTACCGCATCACCCGGAAGCCGTGGGCACGAGGGCGAGGGGCGCATCAACGACTCGCTTCAGACACTGGGGACAGCCCCGCCGGTGACGTTGGGTAGACGCCCGGAGCCGGGATACCGCCCCATGGCGATCCCCCATGGGGCGTCACCGCTCCCGCAGACGCGGGATCAGGGAGACGAAATTGCACGGCTTGTGGCGCCGGTCCAGCTGCGCCTCGAGGATGCCGTCCCAGGCCGTCGCGCAGGCGCCCCGGGACCCCGGCAGGACAAACACCAGCGTGCCGTTGGCCACACCGCCCAGGGCACGCGACTGGACCGTGGAACTGCCGATCTCCTGCCAGGAGAGATACCGGAACAGCTCGCCGAAGCCGTCCACGGTCATGTCCAGCAGCGGTGTCACCGCCTCCGGCGTGGTATCGCGCCCGGTAATCCCGGTACCCCCGGTGGTAATCACCGTCTTCACCGTCTCGTCGGCGATCCAGCGCGAGACCACGGCGCGCACCTGGTAGATATCGTCCGCCACCAGCGCCCGGTCCACGACTTGGTGACCGGCGTCGCGCACGCGCTGCGCCAGGAGATCGCCGGACTGGTCGTCCGCCTCGCTGCGGCTGTCCGAGACCGTGAGCACGGCCACCGGGAGGGCCAGGAAACCAGTCGCATCGGTATCCGTCTCAGCCATGGCTGTCACCTCCTTCTGCGCCGGCTTCCGGCGACCCGGTTAGCGGGACACCGTCCTGGTGAGCGCGCGAGCCGTCGTCATAGAAATCTTCCTTCCACACCGGCAGGCGCTCCTTGAGCGTATCGATGGCGTACTCGCCCGCGCGGAAGGCCTCGGCACGGTGGGCGGAGCGCACCGCGACCAGAACGCTGGTCTCGCCGATGCCAAGTTCACCCACCCGATGCATGAGGCGGCACTCGGCGACACCGAAACGCTGCCGCGTTTCCTCCTCCAGTTCGGCAAGGACGCGCTCGGCCATGGGTCCGTAGGCACTGTAGCGCATGCCGGCAACACCACGACCCTGGTGGTGATTGCGCACCGTCCCGCCGAAGACGACGAACGCACCACAGGTATCGTTGTCCGTCTCCTTGAGGAGCATGTCGGGGTCCAGGGGTTCCTCGGTAATGCGCTGCATTCATGCCTCCGGATTGGCGCTGGGCGCGCCGCCGCTGACCGGCGGCAGCAGGACCAGCGGGCGTGCCGGGTCCACCGGGTCGCGGCGGTAGACCAGGTGTTCCCCCTGGGCACAGGCGACGCGGGGGAGATAGGGATCCAGCCCGGGGATGTCCAAGCGCAACTGCTCAAGCACGTCCGCCACGGTCGGGAGTGGCTCGGCGGGCTCCACGGACTGGGTGCGGGTGCCGGTCACTGACTCGAGCACCCCGTAGAACGCTACCTCGATCATCCCCTGCCCCTATTGCCTGCGAACGGTGGGCACCACGGCAGGGCGCCCGCGGGCATTCATGTTACCCTGAACAAGCGTTTTGAACACGGGGACGGACTATGGAACTCCAGGAGCTGGTCGACACTTTCGAATTCCTGGATGACTGGGAAGAACGCTATCGGTTCCTCATCGATATGGGCCGACAGCTGCCGGAATTCCCGGAAGAGGCCCGGACGGAGAGCAATCGGGTCGACGGCTGTACGAGTAACGTCTGGCTGGTCACCGAGGTCGAGGGCGGCGAGCCGCCGCATCTGCACTTCCGGGCGGACAGCGATGCGTTCATCGTCAAGGGTCTGGTCGCCATCCTGCTCAAGGCCTACTCGGGTCGCACACCCGGGGAAATCCTGGATACGGACCTGGCGGATCTGTTCGACCGACTGGGGCTGAGCAAACAACTCACCCCCAACCGGCGCGACGGTTTCTTCGCCATGGTGCGGCGGATCCATCAGCTGGCAGCCGAGCACAGCGACCGGGCGGCGGCGAACGCCTGAGCGATCCGAGTCAGCCCGTGACGCGGTCGCGCAGGTACACCGGGGCGACCGCCGTGGCATCGACCGCCTGCCCGGCATGCCACGCCGCATGCGCCAGTGGCAGGCTATCGCGGGCATCCGGCAGTGTCTCGACTTCCGTGCCTCGAGGCGGGGCCGCGATTGCGGACAGGGCGTCCGCGTAAACGCCCCAGCCCGTTCCGGCGCCGAGCCAGTCGCCCGCGCGACCCCATGCCGGCAGGCTCGCGGGCTGGTCCAGCCGATCCCCGGTGAGCGGCACCATCAAGC
>JAWOFB010000369.1:0-30326 GCA_046482445.1 Ectothiorhodospiraceae bacterium
ACGAGGCCAGGCCGATGGTAAACACCGGGAAGATGGCGTGGAATGACACCACGAACGCAAACTGGATGCGCGACAGGAGAAGTGGATCGAGATCCATGGTCACCTCGGTTGCGAGCGACTGGGGTAGGTAAGGATACCCGCTTAATACTTACCCCCTTATTGATATAGATCAAGACACCAGACCACCGCAAAAGGAGGATTCATGACGGAATCCAACCCGCCCGGCCCGGCCGCCGGACAGACAGGCCGGTTCGCCGGTCTGGCCGTGACCGCCCTCAGCCTGATCCTCGCTGCGTGGGGCCAGGCCTACGGTGCCGCCGAGCTGCCACATACCGCGGCCTGCCTCACCGTTATCCTGCCCCTGGCGGCGTTCGGCTGGCTGTTGCGCAGCCCGTTACCCGCGGCCGCGGGCCTGGTCCTGGTGGCTGCAATCCAGTGGACCGCCTGACACCGCAGGTCGCTCACTGCCAGCCGGGGCCGCCGCACGGCCAAAGGCAGACTCGGCTCCAACCGGAGTCAGCCCAACGTCCACGGCTCGTCGATCAGAATTGGCGGGTGCGTTGCAGGAGGGCTGCACGCTGGCGCGGTGATGCCAGCGTGAGTTCATCAGCGGCCCGGGTCATGGTGGTCGTGACCTGGCGCAGGAGCGTATCCCAGGCCGTCCGGACGGTCGGCGTGAAGCCGGGACCCAGTTCCACCGCCAGGGTCTCCAGCAACGTTTCGCGGAAGGTGGTGTAGTCCGCGTTCACCACGCCGTAGTCCACGTGGCGGCGTCCCAGGTCCGCGAGCAACGGCTCGATCCGGTGGAAGCCATCCGCGGCGTCCACCACCAGCGACAGCACCGCCATGAAGCGCCGGCGTTGCTGGGTCATGTCCTCGGGGAACAATTGCCGCAGTTCCGGATCGCGCCGGAACAGGCGCTGGTAGAAGCGCGCCGCCACGGCATCCCGGTCCGGCGTCAGCTGGTTCAGGCTGTCTCGCAGGAGGCGTTGCTGTTGCGGTGTCATACCGACCCGTCCCCGGGCATGTTTGGAGAACGCCCGAGGACGACCACCTGGCTCGGGCCATCCCCGCGACGCATGCTGTGGGCGGATCACTTGCAGGGGCTGTGCCACTTGGGGAGAAACCGCGCCACGCCCGCGCTAGGGGTGCCGTCGGCCCCCGTGCACATCCGTGGCGAGCGGGGCCAGGCGGTGCACCCGGATGGTCGCGCTGCCAACGGGTGCAGCACCTCGGCGACCGGCGTTAAGCCCACCGGGCGCACCAGCGTCGCGCATGAGTCCGGCTACGGGCACGACCGGTGGGCACGCGATCAGACCGGGAGGCCCGACGAAGCCGCGGCGCTCCCACGCAGCGTGGTGTCGTCCGTCGCTGCCACCACCCGCCCGATAATGGTGAGCGCCGGGGTCGGCAGACCGGCCCCTCCGACGGCCTCCGGAATATCCGCCAGCGTGCCGCGGACCACGCGCTCTTCCGGGGTGGTGGCGCCGGCGATCACGGCCACCGGCCAGTGATCCGGCAGGCCGTTGGTCCGCAGCCCGGCGCAGAAGTCCGCCAGCGGACCCAGCCCCATGTACACCACCAGGGTCCGGTCCGGATGCGTGAGGGTCTGCCAGTCGTCCGGGCCGCGCCCGTGGCGGTCGTGACCGGTGACAAACAGCACCGAGCGCGCATGGTCGCGGTGGGTGAGCGGGATGCCGGTGCTCGCTGCGCAGCCCAGGGCCGCAGTGACACCGGGGACGACCTCGCAGGGGACGCCGGCGGCTTTGAGAGCATCCTGCTCTTCGCCACCGCGACCGAAGATGAACGGGTCGCCGCCCTTGAGCCGGACCACGGTCTTGCCCTGGCGCGCGGCATGGATGAGCAGCTCTTCCGTGCGGCCCTGGGGCACGTGGTGGTTGCCGCACTTCTTGCCCACGTACCAGCGCTCCGGCCCGGAGCCGGCCAGGCCCAGGATCGCCGGTGACACCAAACGGTCGTGCAGGATGACATCGGCCTCGCGCAGCAGGCGCTCGGCCTTGCGCGTGAGCAGTTCCGGATCGCCCGGCCCCGCCCCCACGATGTAGACCGTCCCCGGTGTCGTGTACGCGTCCGCCGGGACGTCCGCCAGCGACGTCACCGGCGCGGATACCGGTTCGTTCCCCGCCGACGGCTGACCACCGAACCGATCACGAAGCCATTGCCAGGGCATCAGGCACTCCTCCGCGGTGCACTGGACTGTTGAATCATGGTCTCGATCTCCGGAAGACAGCTGCCACAGTTGCCCCCGGCCTTGCAGGCCCGGGTCACCGCGCCTGTATCGCGGGCGCCGGCCTGAATGACGCTGTCCAGGGTGTGCTCACCCACGCCGAAGCAGGCACACACCACCCGCCCTTCGTCCCTGCTACCGGCGGGTGGCTGGCCGGCGAGCAGGGCCTTGCGGTCGGCCGCTGAGAGTAACTCACGCTGGAACAGCCCGGCCAGCCAGCTGCGCCCGGGCAGGCCGCCCGACTCGCTGTCCAGGCCGCTACCCGCCCGCGGAAGTCGGCTTCCCCGGTGTCGCTGTCGGCACCCAGGCCGGGAAAGTCATGAGCGAAACGCGGCCCGGAGGCCAGATAGACTTTGGAGGCGCCGCGCTCGCGTTGCAGCGCATGCAACAGGTGACTCACCGTCACCACCAGGCGCCCGGCACGCAGCAGCTCCTCCAGACCGCGGATGTCGCAGCGCTTGGAGGCGAGCAGGTAAGCCGCTGCCGTGGCCCGGGTTGCGCCGTTTTCGTCGACCATGAGCGTGTCACCTCGCGTTTCAGGCTATAGCACCGGGGAACAAACAAGAATCACGCCAGCGCGTCAGCCGGGGGTCGCCTGGTTGTGGGGCTCGGATACTGCATCATTACGGTGCAGCGGACAGGCGAAGAGCTCCGCCGCAACAGGGGCTTAGAGGTACGGCATGCCCAGGCGGGCGACGCCGTCGCGCAGGCGCACCGGCAGCGAACGCGTCCCGAGCGTGTCGGCGTCCAGGCGTCGAGCATTGCGGAGGCGCGCCACCACCTGGGCATCCAGGTCCGCGGCCAGCCCAGGATCGTAGCACTCGACATTGAACTCGAAGTTCAGCCGCAGGCTGCGGGGATCCCAGTTACAGGAACCGATACAACACCAGACCCCGTCGACCACCAGCAGCTTGCTGTGATCGAAGCGCCCCGGCGACAGCCAGACGCGGCAGTCATAGGTGAGCACCTGACTGATGTGCGCCATCATCGCCCAGTGGACAAACGGCAGATTCGAACGCTCCGGGACCACGATGTCCACGGCGACGCCGCGGATGGACGCTGTGTTGAGCGCGGCGACCAGGGTGGCCTCCGGCAGGAAGTACGGGGTGACGATGCGCACGCTGTGCCGGGCCGTGGTCACCGCGGCCTGGAACGTCATCTGGTGGCTCATGAAGTTATCGTCGGGCCCGTCCGGGAGCCCGCGCGCGATGACGCCGCCAATCTCGGCCAATTCCGGGAACCACGCGGGGCCGTCCAGGCGCTCCCCGGTGGCGAACAGCCAGTCCTCGTAGAAGACCTCCTGGAGGTGCCGCACCACCGGGCCGCGAAGACCGAAGTGCATGTCCCGGGTAGCGCGCGGGCCGGCATCGCGCATGTGGTGGCGGCGCAGGTTCATGCCGCCGGTAAAGCCGACCTGGCCGTCCACCACCAGCAGTTTGCGGTGATTGCGGAGGTTGATGCCCACCAGGCGCACCGGGAATCCGGGGAAGAAGCGTGCCACCGGAACGCCCCGCGCGCGTAGCTCGCGCACCATGGACGGCCAGGTGTAGCGCTCGCCGGCGTTGTCGACCAGGACCCGCACCTGGACGCCCCGGCGCACGGCCCGCTCCAGGGCGTCGGCGAACCAGTGGCCGACCCGGTCGTTGCCGAAGATGTAGGTCGCCAGGGTAACCGAGATCCCCGCGGCCTCGATGGCCGCGAGCATGGCCGGATAGGCCTCGTCGCCGTCGGCCAGCGGCTCGACGCTGTTCCCGCGAACCAGCGGCCGCGGCACAATGCGCCCGGTGGCCCGGGCCAGCGCCTCCAGGTAGTGGTGCTCAGGGCCCAGGTGCTCGGCCAGGGTCTGCGGCAGGCACTCGTGCTCGCGCGCAAAGCTGTCCACGGACTCGCGCTGGAGCTTGCTGGCGCGCCGGTTAATGCGGTTGACCCCGAACGCCATGTACAACAGCACGCCCAGAAACGGCACCAGCCACAGCAGGGCGATCCACATGAGCGCGCCGCGCGAGTCGCGCTTGGTGAGCACGGCGTGAGCCGAGCCCCACAGGGACAACAGCGCCGGCACCCCGGTAAGAAGACTGAACCACAGATCCATGGCGCCCTGCCCCGAGACGGCTCAGGCCGCGGCCCAGACGTAGTGGGTCACGATGCCGGCAAAGACCACGCCGCCGTAGATGTTGTTGTTGAGAAACGCCCGGAAACAGGCGTCACGGTCGCGCTCGCGGATGAGCCACTGCTGGTAGACAAAGGCCAGAGTGGCCAACAGCAGGAAGGCGTAATAGAGCCACCCAAGGTCGGCCTGTAGCCCCACCGCCACCAGCAGCAGAGTCATCACTGCCTGCAGTATGCCGATGATCAGCCGATCCCGCTCGCCGAAGAGGATGGCGGTGGACTTCACGCCGATGCGCCGGTCGTCGTCGCGGTCCACCATGGCGTACTCGGTGTCGTAGACGGTGGCCCAGACCACGGCGGTGACGAACACCAGCCAGGCCAGGGTTGGCACGGCGCCGGTCTGGGCGGCGAAGGCCATGGGGATGGCCCAGCCGAAGGCTGCACCCAGGTGCACCTGCGGCAGGTGGGTATAGCGCTTGGCAAACGGGTAGGTCGCCGCCAGCACCACGGCCACCAGGGAAAGCAGGATGGTCAGCGTGTTGAGCAGCAGCACCAGGCCGAAGGCGACCAGGCACAGCGCCGCGAACAGCGCCAGTGCCTCACGCTCGCTCACCAGACCCCGGGCCATGGGCCGCTGCGTGGTGCGCTTGACGTGTCCGTCCACGTGCCGGTCGGCAAAGTCGTTGATGACGCAACCCGCCGCGCGCATGACCACCACCCCGGCCACGAACACTAGCAGCACCAGCAGGTCCGGCAGACCACGGGCGGCCAGCCACAGGGCCCAGAGCGTAGGCCAGAGCAACAGGAAATTGCCGATGGGCCGGTTCAGGCGCGCCAGGCGCGCGTACTGGAGCAACCGGTCAGCGAGCCACGCCGTCATTGCCGTCCTCCCGATGGCGACATGAGCCGGGTGCTGCCGCCGTACACCGCCGGCAGAAATACCTCGGCGACCAGCAGCGGCCGGCCGCGCAGGTAATGCACCCGCCGTCGCGCCCAGTAGCCGTCAAGGCCCAGACCGACGACGGTGCCCAGGCGCCTGGCCAGTTCGTCGCTGGCGCGCAGCCGGGCGACTTCCAGCGCGTCACGCGCGCTGCCACCACCCTGGAACAGCAGCTGGCCCAGCGGTCGATTGCCCAGCCTTTGCAGCATGCCGTTGCCGCCGCGCAACGAGCCCGCTGGCACCACGGTTCGGGCCAGGATGCGCACCGAGTCACCGCAGCACAGGGCCACTTCCCGGGTCCAGACCCGGCGGCGCCGATCGACACCCAGGCGTGCGGCCTCTTCCAGCGTCGGTCGCTGCCAGCCCTGGCGCAGGAGCCGCACCCGGAACGTCCCCGGGCAGTCCCGGCGCAGGCGTCCGGTGAGCGAGCCGGTGGCCACGAGCCAGTCACGCACCCCCGCCGGTACCCCGGCCCCCGGACGGCCGTCGCGTATGTGCCAGCGGGCTGATCGGTTGCGCAAGACCGCCTCACAGCAAGACAAAGCGCGAAAGTATCACACGCCGCCGGCGCCCGTGCACGCGGGGACTAACGCCTAAACCTGGCCGTACTGGGCGGCGGCACCCACCCAGCGCCGGATGAGCGTCTCCACCGCCGCCGGGTCCTCCCGGATCAGCCGATCGGAGGCGTCGCGCACCCGTGGCATGAGGCCGCCGTCGCGCACCAGATCGGCCACGCGCAACTGCCAGGCACCCGTCTGGCGGGTGCCCAGCAGTTCCCCGGGGCCCCGGATCTCCAGGTCCCGGCGGGCGATCTCGAAGCCGTCACCGGATTCCCGCAGCACCGCCAGCCGGGCCCGGGCCGTGTCACCCAGCGGGGCGTGGTAGAGCAGGACGCAGCTACTGGCCGTGGCGCCCCGCCCCACGCGCCCGCGCAGCTGGTGGAGCTGGGCCAGACCTAGGCGCTCCGGGTTCTCGATGATCATCAGGCTGGCGTTGGGCACGTCCACGCCCACCTCGATCACCGTGGTCGCCACCAGCACATCCACCTCGCCGCCAGCAAAGGCCTGCATGGCAGCCTCCTTGTCGGACGCCCGCAGGCGCCCGTGGACCAGTCCCACGCGGTGCTCCGGCAGGGCGGCACGCAACTCGTCCGCCGTGGCCTCGGCGGCGCGGGCCTGGGAGGCATCGGACTCCTCGATCAGGGTGCAGACCCAGTACACCTGGCGCCCTTCGGTACAGGCCTTGGCCACGCCGCTGATCACCTCCTCCCGGCGATTGTCCGGAACCGCCACTGTGCGTACCGGGCTGCGGCCGGGCGGCAGTTCGTCGATCACGGACACGTCCAGGTCGGCGTAGGCCGTCATGGCCAGGGTCCGCGGGATCGGCGTGGCGGTCATGATGAGCTGGTGGGGCTGGGCCGCTTCGCCGTGGCCCTTTTCGCGCAGGGCCAGCCGCTGGTGGACGCCGAAGCGGTGCTGCTCGTCCACCACCACCAGACCCAGCCAGTGGAAGGCCACGTCCTCCTGGAACAGGGCATGCGTTCCCACCACCACCTGGGTGTCGCCGGCCGCCAGGGCCTCCAGGCAGGCGCGGCGTTGCCCGGCCGGCAGGCGCCCGGACAGCCAGTCCAGGCTCACCCCCAGGGGTTCCAG
This sequence comes from Ectothiorhodospiraceae bacterium, assembly GCA_046482445.1. Lineage (GTDB taxonomy): Bacteria > Pseudomonadota > Gammaproteobacteria > Nitrococcales > Aquisalimonadaceae > Aquisalimonas. The sequence goes on from JAWOFB010000369.1 coordinate 6,950, forward strand.
CCAGTCACGAAAGTTGCGGTGATGCTGCTCGGCGAGCAGCTCCGTGGGCGCCATGATGGCCACCTGCAGGCCGCTTTCCACGCAGCGCAGGGCGGCGAGCGCGGCCACCACCGTCTTGCCGGAACCGACGTCGCCCTGGATGAGCCGCAGCATGGGCGCACGCCGCGCCATGTCCGCTTCGGTTTCGGCCGCCACGCGCTCCTGGGCCCCGGTGAGCGCGAACGGTAGCGCCGCGCGCAATGCCCCCACCAGCCGACCGTTGCCCCGCAGCACCGGGGCCGTCGCCTGTTGCCGCAGGGCGTGGCGTTGCCGCCGCAGGGTCAGGTGGTGGGCCAGCAGCTCTTCCAGGAGCAGGCGGCGCCGGGCCGGGTGATCCGGCGCCAGCAGGTGGGCAATCGAGGTATCCGACGGCGGCCGATGGAGGGTCGTCAGCGCCTCCGTGAATCCGCCGACTTCGTGCTCGCGGCGCAGCCACTCGGGCAGGGTCTCGGCCGGTGGCGCCGCCGTCAGCAGGGCCAGGGCCTGGTCCATCAGTCGGCGCCAGGTTGTCTGATTCAGGCCCTGGACGGTGGCGTAGACCGGCAGAATGCCGTCACCTCCGTCGGCCTCGCCAACCCCGGTCTCGAGCTCGGGATGCACCATCTGCAAGCCGCCGGGCCCCTCGCGCACGTCACCGAAGCAGCGCACGGTGGTGCCGGCAGCAAGGCGCTTGCGCTGGCCGGGATGATAGTGAAAGAACACCAGGCTGAGGGTGCCGGTGCCGTCACTGATCCGTGCGACCAGGCGCGAGCGCCGGCCGGGGACCTCCTCCGCGGCCGCCACCGTACCGACGACCAGGGCCTGCTCACCGGCACGTACAGTGCCCAGCGCCCGGACCTGGCTGCGGTCCTCGTAGCGCACGGGCAGGTGGGTGAGCAGCTCGCCCACCGTGGTGATGCCCAGCTGCGCCAGCCGTTCGGCCTGCCGGTTGCCCACGCCGCGCAGGCGTGTGACGGCTTGCCCCAGGGCGTCCGTGTCAGCCGGGGCGGCCACGGATGTCAGCCCTGACTGGGCACCAGAACGGCGTCCATCTCCACCCCGGCGCCCTTGGGCAGGCTGGCCACTCCCAGTGCGGCGCGGGCGGGATAGGGCTCCTCGAAGCGCTCGCTCATCATGTCATTGACCAGGCCGAAGTTGCCCAGGTCCGTGAGATAGATGTTGAGCTTGACGATGTCCTGAAGGTCGCCCCCGGCGGCGCCACAGACGGCCTCCAGATTGGCAAAGACCTGCTCGACCTGGGCGCGGATATCGCCGCGGACCAGATCCATGCTTTCGGGATCCAGGGGGATCTGGCCCGACAGGTACACCGTATTGTCGACGCGAATGGCCTGGGAATACGGTCCGATCGCCGAAGGTGCCCGATCCGTATGGATCACTTCCCGCGTCATGGTGGTTATCCTCTCCTCGCTGGGTAAAACAGTTTGTCAACGGTACCAGAAACGCAACATGCCTGCGGCGCCGATCGTGTCCGGCGGCCACCGGTCGCGACGCATCATTCGGGACGGGTTTCCCGGCCCCGCGCGCCAATGCCCACAAGGACCGGATCGTGATCCGAGGCACGATAGGGTGTGCCGCCAGCAGTCTCCGCCAACCGCCCCTGATACCCGACCACCGGCGGCTCATCGGCATTACTGTGCCAGACCCCGGCGCCTCGTGTGCGGCGAACCAGGGCCCGGTTGCCCAGGGCATAGTCCAGCGTGCCGGCAACGCCGTCGTAGACGTAGGTATAGCTTTCTCGGGGGCCCGCAAAACGGGCGACCAGGTCCCGGAAGCCGGCCTCGCGCAGGGCCTGCATGGGGTCCTCGTCGCGGTAGCTGTTGAAGTCGCCCAGCAGCAGGATCGCTGCCACGTCATGGCGCTGCGCCTGGCGTCGGGCGAAGGCTGCCACCGCGCGCGCCTGCTGCCCGCGGCGCGCGTTCCAGCATCCCTGGCCCCGGTCGACGTCACCGGCCTCCGGGCAGCGGGTCTTGGACTTGAAGTGCACGCTCACCGCCAGCAACGCCTGCCCGTCCGGCGGCTGGAACACCGCGGCCTGGGGCGGGCGGTCATGCACCGGGGCCGTATCCCGGAACGGTCCGGCGACCAGCTCCAGGCGCTGTGGGCGATACGCCATGACCGTCCGAATGGCATCGTCACCGGGGTCCGCCCCGGTGAGCACGCGGTAATCCGAACCACTGTCCATCTGGTCCACCAGATCGCGGGCAGCGGCGTCGCTGTTGGCGATCTCCTGCAGGGCCAGGAGATCCGCTTCCAGGCCGTCGAGTGTGGCACCCAGCCGCCGGCGCTGACGGTCCAGAGCGACGGCATCCGGGGCGCCGCGCTCGCCGGTTTCCAGGAAGTAGTTCTGCACGTTGAACGCGACCGCGCGCACGCCATCGCCGACGTCCGGCGGCCGGGCCGGGCGCGGGTTGGCAGTCTGCCAGCGAGGCGGGGTCACCGGGTGGAGACGCCAGCGGCCGAACGCGTGGGTGACGATGCCGGTAAGGCCCGCCACCCGGTCACCGGCCCGGCGTGTCCCGGTCTCCGGATCCCGGTAGGGGACCGGTTCCGGCCGGGTGTTGTAGCGACCGTCATCCAGGACCAGGGTGGTGCGCGATCCCTGGTCACTGCCACCGCGGCGGGCGCGCTCGGGCGCCAGGGTCAGGCTGCCATAGCGCCCCAAGCGGCGGTTACCGGTCACCACCAGCTCCCCCGGATAACGCACGAGTTGCCCCTCCAGGCGCTCGCTGGTGTCCGTCCCCGGGAGTCGGCTGAGTTCCCTGGGCTCGGGCCGCTCGCCCTGGCCGCAACGGTGGACGCTACGCACCTGGTGAACCTGCGGGCGCCCGTGGAAGCGGTCCGTGGTGCCACGGACCTCCAGCTGCGCGCCGGGCCGTACGCGCTGGCGCTGGGCGCGGTCGAGCCCGGGGGCGTAGACGAAAACGGCACTGGGCGCGTCCGCGGCACGATCCGACGCCTGGAGAAAGAACCCGCCCAGCTCGTCGTCACCCAGGAAACGAGCGGTGACAGTGCCGGCCACGGTGACCGACTCACCGGCCGGGAGCCCTTCAGCACCGTGTCCGGCGGCCGTCGCAGGCGGCACGGTGTCGCCGCCGCAGGGGTCGGCCCGGTCGCCGAAGGCCTGGTAACCAGCGATCAGAAACAGCAGCCCGAGCAGCCACAGCGATTCCCGGCGCAACCACCAGCGATTCATGCACGAGCCCGCTCAGCCCTTGAGGCGATTGATCCGCAGGACGCTGTTGAGCACGCGCAGCCGCCGCATGATGCGCGCGAGATGGCGACGTCCCTTGACCGCGATACTGAAGTTGATGGTGGCGATCATGCCGTCACGCTCGTCCACAGAGACGTTGAGAATGTTGCCCTCGCTCTCCGAGATGGTGGCGGCGACACCGGCGAGCACGCCGCGCTCGTTAACCACATCCACGCGCACCGGCACCGAGAAGTCCCGGTCTATCTCCGGCTCCCACTGCACGTCCACCCATTTGTCCGGGTGCTTGCGGTACTCCTGCAGGTTGCGGCAGTCCTGGAGGTGGACCACCATACCGCGACCGGAACTGGCGAAACCGATCACCGGATCGCCGGGGATCGGGTTGCAGCAACGGGCAAAGGTGATCACGGCGCCTTCGGTGCCGCGGATAATGAGCCGCTGCTGCTCACCGTCATCCACGTCCGTGAGTTCCTCGGACAGCCCGGCGAGCTGGCGTGCGGCCAGCCACGGCATACGCCGCCCGAGGCCGATGCTCTCCAGCAATTGCTCCAGGGTCTCGAAGCCCTGTTCCGTGAGCGCCCGCTGAATCTGCTCCGCGGACAGACCGTCCAGATCCAGGCCGATGCCTTCCAGGGCCTGCCCCAAAAGGCGCCGTCCCAGACTGATGGCTTCTTCGGAACGCAGATTCTTCAGGGAGTTACGAATAGCCGAGCGCGCCTTGGGCGTGACCACGAAATCCAGCCACGCGGGATTGGGACGGGCCCCGGGAGCCGTAATGATATCCACCGTCTGCCCGGTCTGCAGCGGTGTCCGCAGTGGCACCAGGCGTTTATCCACCTTCGCGGCCAGGCAGGTATCGCCGATGTCCGAGTGCACGGCGTAGGCGAAATCCACCAGGGTGGCGCCACGCGGCATCTCCATGATGTCGCCATCCGGCGTGAAGACGTAGACCTCGTCGGGGAACAGGTCGATCTTGACGTTCTCGATGAACTCGATGGGATTGCCGGCGTTGCGCTGCATCTCCAGCAGGTCCTTGACCCATTCACGCGCCCGCGTCTGGGCGGTGTTCTGAGCCACCTCGCCGGTTTTGTACATCCAGTGGGCGGCGACGCCCATCTCGGCGACCCGGTGCATCTCGGCGGTGCGGATCTGGACCTCGATCTGGATCCCCTGGGGCCCGAGCAGGGTGGTGTGCAGGGACTGGTAGCCGTTGCTCTTGGGAATGGCGATGTAGTCCTTGAAGCACCCGGGCACCGGCTTGTAGAGCCCGTGCAGGGCACCCAGGGCGCGGTAGCAGGCGTCCACCGAATCGACAATGACGCGAAACCCGTGGACATCCAGCACCGCGTTGAAACCCTTGCGGTCGCCCTCGCCGCGCATCTTGCCGTAGATGCTGTAGAGGTGCTTTTCCCGCGATTCCAGGCGGGCGTCGATACCGACCTCGCCGAGACGCTCCTCAAGAGCGTGGGAGACCTTGCCCACCAGCGACTTCTGGTTGCGCCGCGCCTTGCGGACCTGTCCCTTGATCACCCGGAAGCGCATGGGATGGAGCGCGGCGAAGCACAGGTCCTCGAGCTCGATGCGCAGGTTGTTAATACCCAGCCGATTGGCGATGGGCGCGTAAATCTCGAGGGTCTCGCGGGCGATGCGCCGGCGCTTGTGCGGCGGCATGACCCAGACCGTCCGCATGTTGTGCAGCCGGTCGGCGAGCTTGATGATAATGACCCGGATGTCCCGGGACATGGCCATCATCATCTTGCGGAAATTGGCCGCCTGGGCTTCCGCCTTGCTCTCGAACTGGATCTGGGTGAGCTTGGAGACTCCGTCCACCAGCTCGGCGACTTCCGGGCCGAAGTCCGTGGCGATCTGGTCTTTGGCAGTCGGGGTGTCTTCGATGACGTCGTGCAGGATGGCCGCCACGATGCTCTGGTGATCCAGACGCATCTCGGCGAGGACCAGGGCCACGGCCAACGGATGGGTAATATAGGGCTCACCCGAGAGCCGGCGCTGGCCTTCGTGGGCCTGGGCGCCGAAGCGGTAGGCATCGTGAACGATGCGCACATGCTCCGGGTCCAGGTAGCTTTCCAGCAACGAGCACAATTCACTGACCCGGTGCCCGGGGTCGACCCCGGACTGGCTTGTCTCCGCCGGTAGCGGGTCAGGATGCGCCAAACCTCACCTCACGCATGATCCGATAAGTCGTCCGGAATCTCCGGCATGGGCGGCGTCTGCGTCTCCGCGACGGCCTGGTACTCGGCGTGCGGATCCCCTTCCAGAATGGACGCATCCACCTCGCCGGCGGCGATCTCCCGCAACGCCACCACCGTGGGCTTGTCGTTCTCCAGCGGCACGCGGGCGTCGCGGCCGTGGGCGATCTGGCGGGCACGCTTGGAGGCGACCAGCACCAGTTCGAAGCGGTTGTCGACGTTCTCGAGGCAGTCCTCGACGGTCACGCGGGCCATGAGCTGACAACTCCCTTATTCAGTAAACACAGACTAAAGCTGCAATTATAACCGGATTTCGAAGGTTTGTGCCCCATTGTGGCACACGGGGCCTGGCGGCACAGGGCTCGTGTCGCCCTCAGGCCAACAACGCCTCCAGCGTCGGGCCGAGCCGCTCCTGCTGGGCTTCCAGCCGCAGTCGGCGCGCCCGCACAATGGCCACAAGTTCCTCCAGCGCGTGGCCGAAGGCATCGTTGACCACCAGGTACTCGTATTCCGGGTAGTGCGCCATTTCGCTCTGGGCATCCCGCAGGCGGCGCGCGATGACGGCCTCGCTGTCCTGCCCGCGACCGCGCAGGCGGCGCTCCAGCTCAGCACGCGACGGCGGCAGCACGAACACCGCCACTGCTTCCGGCATGGCCGCGCGCACCTGCTGCGCGCCCTGCCAGTCGATCTCCAGGATGACGTCGGTCCCCGCCGCCAGGTACTCGGTCACCGAGGCGCGCGCCGTACCATACGCATTGCCGAACACCCGGGCGTGCTCCAGAAAGGCATCGCGCGCGACCATGGCCTCGAAGGTCTCGGCATCCACGAAGTGATAATCCACGCCGTCCGTCTCGCCGTCGCGGCGCGGGCGGGTGGTGTGAGACACCGAGATCACCAGGCCCGGGACCGCATCCACCAGGGCCCGGACGAGACTGGTCTTGCCCGCGCCCGAGGGCGCGGAAATGATGTACAGCGTGCCGGTCATGGTCCGCTATTCCAGGTTCTGGATCTGTTCGCGCATCTGCTCGATGAGCACCTTGAGGTCCACGGCCGCGTCCGTAGTCTCCAGCGCCGCCGACTTGGAGCCCAGGGTGTTGGCCTCGCGGTTGAGCTCCTGCATGAGAAAGTCCAGGCGCCGCCCCACTGGCTCGTCGCGGCCCAGCACCTCGCGGATCTCGCCCACATGGGCCTCCAGGCGATCCAGCTCCTCGGCCACATCGCTGCGCTGGGCCAGGTAAACGAGTTCCTGCTCCAGCCGTCCCGGGTCCGCGGGCTCGGGGAGCTCCGCCAGGCGCGCCTCCAGCTTCTCGCGCCAGCGCTGATTCAGCGTCGGCAGCTGCGAGCGGATGGACGCGGCGATGGCCGCCAGGCGCTCCGCGCGCTCGCGGACCACCGCCGCCAGACGCTCGCCCTCGCGCTCGCGGGTCGCCACCAGGCCGTCCAGGGCCTGATCCAGAAGGGTCAGTGCCGCTTCCGCCACGGACTCTGCTTCCGGCGGCACCTCGCGCAACACCCCCGGCATGCGCAGCAGCTCGGTGGCCGGTATGGCCGCCGCCCCGTGGAGCCGGACGTTGAGTTCGCGGGTCGCCGCCAGGAGTTGATCCACGTAGTCCCAGTCCACCGCCACCGTGCGCGCCGCGGAAGCCGCGTCGAAACGCAGGGTCGCCTCCACCTTGCCGCGGGCGACGCGCCCGCCGATGCGCTCCCGGACAGTGCCCTCCAGGTGGCGCAGCTCCTCGGGCAGCCGCGGATGAATATCCAGATGCCGATGATTGACGGTTCGCAGTTCCCAGACCAGTTCGCCCTGATCCGTCTGGCTGCGACACCGTTCGAAAGCCGTCATGCTGCCTGCCATCGCGCGCTCTCCCGGGCTGCGGCCCGGCGCGGGGCGATGGCGGCGGGCCGGACGTGCCAAGCCGTTCCATGGTACGCACTCGCGCGCTGCCGACAAAGCGAAACGGGGCGCTGGGCCGGCAAGCGGCTGGAACGCTCGGCGAGACGTGCTCATCCGTTCGTAGTATCCTGGCGGGTTGTCGGTTTGCAGCCGGCAGCCCCATTCACGGATCCGGAGAAGCCCATGCGCCCGAGTGGTCGCCAGCCCGACGAACGCCGCACCGTTAAGCTTACGCGCCGATTCACCAAACACGCCGAGGGGTCGGTCCTGGTCGCCTTCGGCGATACCCAGGTGCTGTGCACCGCCTCCGTCGAGGACAGCGTGCCCGGTTTCCTGCGCGGCAAGGGTCAGGGCTGGGTCACCGCAGAGTACGGCATGCTGCCCCGGTCCACCGGCTCGCGCATGGGTCGCGAAGCGGCGCGCGGCAAGCAGCAGGGTCGCACGGTGGAGATCCAGCGCCTGATCGGGCGCTCCCTGCGTGCCTGCGTCGACATGCAGGCGTTGGGTGAGCGCAGCGTGGTGATCGACTGCGACGTGCTGCAGGCTGACGGCGGTACGCGTACGGCCGCAATCACCGGCGGCTACGTCGCCCTGGCCGAGGCCATGGCCGCCCAGGTGGAACAGGGGCGGCTGCGGCACAACCCGATTCACGGCCAGGTGGCATCCATCTCCGTGGGCATCTACCGGGGTACACCGGTACTGGACCTGGACTACCTGGAGGACAGCGAGGCGGAGACGGACATGAACGTCGTCATGAACGACGCCGGCGGCTTCATCGAGATCCAGGGTACGGCCGAGGGTCACGCCTTCCGGCGCGAAGAGCTGGACGCCATGACCGCCCTGGCCGAAAAGGGTATCCGCGAGCTGGTGGGCTGCCAACGGGAGGCCCTGGAGGCGACGGCATGACGCGGGTCGTTTTTGCCAGCAACAACGCCGGCAAGGTCGCGGAAATCGATGCCATGCTGGCGCCAACCGGCTACCGCGTGCTGCCGCAGTCCGAGTGGCTGGTACCGGAGGCCGAGGAGACGGCGCCCACGTTTGTGGAAAACGCCCTGATCAAGGCGCGCCATGCCTGTGCCCACACCGGCCTGCCGGCCATCGCCGACGATTCCGGGCTGGAGGTGGATGCGCTCGGCGGCGAGCCCGGCATCCACTCCGCCCGTTACGCCGGCCACCACGGCGATGACGCGGCGAATAACAGCCTGGTCCTGGCCGAGCTCGCGGACACCCCCGAGGCCGAGCGCACGGCGCGTTTCCGCTGCGTGCTGGTTTACCTGCGCCATGCCGACGACCCGGCACCGGTCATCTGCCAGGGCGTCTGGGAGGGCCTGATCCTGCGGGCGGAACGCGGCGCCGGCGGGTTCGGCTACGACCCGCTGTTCTGGGTGCCCGATCAGGGCTGCAGCGCGGCCGAACTGCCCGCCGAGACCAAGAACCGGCTCAGTCACCGGGGCCAGGCCCTGCGCGGGCTGGTCGAGGCACTGGCGGCGCCGTGAGCGCGACGCCGGACACGGCCGACGCATTAGGCACCCCGACGACGAGCGGACTGGTGACGCCGCCGCTGGGCCTGTACGTCCACCTGCCCTGGTGCGTTCGCAAGTGCCCGTACTGCGACTTCAATTCCCACGCCGCGCCGGACACGCTGCCAGTGGCTGACTACCTGGCGGCACTGCGGGCGGACCTGGAGCAGGAGTTCGCCCGCGCCGGCGAGCACCCCATCGAGACGGTGTTCATCGGCGGTGGCACGCCGAGCCTGTTCCCGCCGGAGGCCATCGGCCAGCTCCTGGAGTGGCTGGCTCCGCGGCTGAGCCCCGATGCCGAGATCACGCTGGAGGCCAACCCCGGCACCCTGGAGCAGGGCCGGTTCGCGGCCTTCCGGGCGAATGGTGTCAATCGCCTGTCCATCGGCGTGCAAAGCTTCGACGCCGCGCGTCTCGAGGCACTCGGCCGCATCCACGGCCCCGGAGAGGCTCACGACGCCATCGATGCCGCACACGCGGCGGGCTTTGACAGCTTCAACGTCGATCTCATGTTCGCCCTGCCGGGCCAGGACCCGCAGGGCGCCGTTGCCGATGTGCGCACGGCCATCGCCTGCGGTGCGCCGCACATTTCGCACTATCAGCTGACCATCGAGCCCAATACGGTGTTCTACTCGCGGCCACCGCAACTGCCGGACGAGGACACTGCCTGGGCCATGCAGCAGGACTGCCGGGAGGTCCTGGAAGCGGCCGGCCTGCGGCGCTACGAGGTCTCTGCCTGGTCGCTGCCCGGGCATGCGTGTCAGCACAATCTCAATTACTGGCGCTTCGGCGACTACCTGGCCATCGGCGCCGGTGGCCACGGCAAGGTGACCGACGCGAGCAGCGGCACCATTACGCGCTACCGCAAGGTCAAGGTCCCCCAGTTGTACATGGCCCGCGCCCGTGCCGGCACACCGGACGCGGCCCAATGGCCGCTTCCGCCGGCGGAGCGTCCGCTGGAGTTTCTCATGAATGCCCTGCGGCTGGACGCCGGCGTCCCGCGGGCGCTCCTGGACCAACGCACCGGCGTCGACGACGCAGCGGTGCAGGCCGCCGTGGCAACCGCCCGACGCGACGGGCTCCTGGACCCGGACCCCGACCGCCTGCGCGCCTCCGATGCGGGGCAGCTCTACCTGGACACCCTGTTGCAACGCTTCCTGCCGGAGAGCGAATGATCCACGAGAGCACCGTCGACTGCCCCTATTGCGGCGAGCCGTTCACCATCGTGGTGGATGGCTCGGCAGGGGATCAGCGCTACATCGAGGACTGCGCCGTGTGCTGCCGGCCCATTGATTTCACCATCAATGTGGACGGCGCCGGCGAGCCCACGACCATTACCGTGCAGCGCGAGGACGACTGATCAACACGCGCTTGCTGGACGCCGGCCGCGCCAGCGTTTATACCAAGGACATGAGTAACGATGGCTCCACGGGAACCGAGTTATACGCCGTCCTGGAAGTGGCCGTGGTCCAGGGGGTGCGGCTGCGCATGGCATGGCAGCGCCCGGACGGGCGCTGGCACCTGGAGGCCCTGAAACCCATCGGCCTGCGTCATCGCGCGGGCCTGGAGTGCCTGATCGCGCGCCGGACCACGGGTCGCCCGGTGGAGATCCCGCTGCAGCGCATTGCCCGCTTCGACCTGTTGTAACCCGCTGACTCAAACCGCTCACAAAAGCGGAAGCTGCTCACCCGCCGCCGGATCCCGGGCCTCCAGACTGCTGACACTGACCCCCAGTAGACGCACCGGGCGTTTACCTGCCTGCGTCCGGGCCAGGAGGACATCCAGCAGCGGCATCATGGCCGCCGCATCCTGCAGGGGCTCCCGGGCCGTGCGCCGGCGCGTAATCAGCTCGAAATCCGAGTACTTGACCTTGAGCGTCAGGGTCCGCCCCTGGAGGCCGACGGTTGTCAGGCGCTCGGCGACCTTGCCCGCCAGCAGCTCCAGGGCCTCCCGCATGGCGGCGCGGGTGGTCAGGTCGGTATCAAAGGTATTCTCCGCGCCCACCGAGCGGCGCGCGCGCTCGGGCTGCACCGGGCGCTCGTCCACACCCCGGGCAATCCCGTAATAAAACGGGGCTGCCCGGCCGAACGCCTCCTGGAGGGCCACCAGCGACCATCGGCGCAGGTCCGCCCCGGTATGGATGCCCAGGGCGTGCATGCGAGCCTCGGTTGCCGGTCCCACGCCGTGGAAACGCCCGACCGGTAGATCGGCCACGAACGCCGCACCCTCGTCGGGGCGGATCACCGCCAGCCCGTCGGGCTTGTCCAGGTCCGAGGCCTGCTTAGCCAGAAACTTGTTGTACGACACCCCGGCGGACGCGGTGAGCCCTGTGGCCGACCGAATCGCTGCACGCAGGGCTTCGGCCAGGCGCGTCGCCGAGCCGCCGAAGCCGGTTGCCTGGCTGACATCCAGGTAGGCCTCGTCCAGGGACAACGGCTCCACCAGGTCCGCGTACTCGGCCATGAGCCGGCGGATGGTCCGGGATGCGGCCCGGTAGACCGGGAAGCGTGGCCGCACGAACACCGCATCCGGGCACAGGCGCACGGCGCGGGCCGCCGGCATGGCCGAGCGCACCCCGAATGCACGGGCCTCGTAGCTCGCCGCCGCCACCACACCGCGCCCCTGGGGCGAGCCGCCCACCAGGACCGGGCGCCCGCGCAGTTCGGGATCGTCACGCTGCTCGACGGCAGCGTAAAACGCGTCCATGTCCACATGGATAATCTTGCGCGGGGGTTCGGCCATGATCCGGGATTGTATCGTTGCGCCAGCCCGCGCGTGTGCTCGTGGCACAATACGTCCATGAGCAGGCCACCTGATCCAGCGCTCCTTGACGAACTCCGATCCATTGTCGGCAACGCCGGCTGGCCGGAGGGCGACGCCCGCAACCCGTTCCTGCGCGAGTGGCGCGGGCTGTACCACGGGCGGGCTGCGGCGGTGGTGGCACCGGGAAGCACCGAGGAGGTGGCCGCCGTCATGGCGGCCTGCTCGCGGGCCGGCGCCGCGGTGGTGCCGCAGAGCGGGAACACGGGCCTTTGCGGGGGCGCCGCGCCGGATCCCTCCGGCGAACAGGTGTTGCTCAGCCTGCACCGCATGAGACGCATCCGGTCGCTGGACACCGATAACGACACCATGACCGTGGAGGCCGGCTGCGTGCTGGCCGATGTCCAGGGCGCCGCGGCGGCGGCTGACCGATTGTTCCCGCTGAGCCTGGCCGCCGAGGGCAGCTGCATGATCGGCGGCAACCTGGCCACCAACGCCGGCGGGATCAATGTGCTGCGCTACGGCAACGCGCGGGCCCTTTGCCTGGGCCTGGAGGTGGTTCTCCCGGACGGCCGCATCTGGAACGGCCTGCGCGGCTTGCGCAAGGACAATAGCGGCTACGACCTGCGGGATCTGTTCATCGGCTCCGACGGCACGCTGGGCCTGATTACCGCGGCCGTGCTGCGGCTGTTTCCGCGACCCCGCCAGACGGCCACGGCGCTGCTGGCCATCCAGGACCCGGAGACGGCCGTGGCGTTGCTGGAGACACTGCGGCGGGACAGCGGCGACAGCCTCACCGCCTGCGAGCTCATGAGCCATACCAGCCTGGCCATGGCGGTCGCGCACGTCCGCGGTTGCCGCGACCCGTTCGCCGAGCCCCACCCGTGGTACCTGCTGGTGGAACTCACCACGCCGCAGGACGGCGACGGCCTGGGGGCGACCCTGGAGGCGGCACTGGAACACGCGTTCGAGGCGGGGCAGGTGCGCGACGCAGTCATCGCCCAGTCGCTCGACGAGCGCCGGCGCCTGTGGCACCTGCGCGAGAGCATTCCGGAAGGCCAGAGCCGCGAGGGAGCGAGCATCAAGCACGATATCGCCGTGCCCGTGAGCCGCATCCCGGCATTCCTGGCGCGGGCAACCGAACGCGTGACAGCGGCGGTACCCGGCGTGCGGCCCTGCCCCTTCGGCCACCTGGGTGACGGCAACATCCACTTCAACCTGTCCCAGCCACCCGGCGCCGACCGGCAGGCGTTCCTGGATCAGTGGCAGGCGTGCAGTCGCCTGGTCCACGACACGGTCACGGAGTTTCATGGCTCTATCGCCGCGGAACACGGGGTGGGTCAGCTCAAGCGCGAGGAACTCCAGCGGCTCAAGGACCCGGTGGAGCTGGCGCTCATGCGGGATCTCAAGCGGGCCCTGGATCCGCAGGGGATTCTCAACCCCGGCAAGGTGGTGGCACCGCCCTGACGGCAGGTCTAAGGAGGCCGTGCCCCGCGCCCTCTCCCGAGCCCGGGCGGGGCCTGGGCTCTGCAAACGGCGTCGCCGAACCGGCCCCCTCAAGCCTGGTGGACGGGCGACGATCCGGACGCGGCAGGCTGCAACCCGTGGCGCTATACTCGGACCAGGGTGGAAGCCTCCACGGTGACTGATGACCCAGCGTAACAACACATCCGTATCCTTCGACGAATGGCGAGCCCTTGCCGTAGCGGACCCCGAAGCCTTCGAGGCCCGACGCCGGGAGGTGATCGCCGAGTTCATTGCCATGGCGCCGCGTTGCCGCCGCACGCACCTGGAGCAGCTCCAGTGGCGCATCGACCGCGAGCGCGAACGCTATCAGGATCCGCTGGCCGCCTGCGCCCGCCTGTCCGGGATGATGTGGGACCGCCTGTACGGCCGTGGCGGCCTACTGGCGCAACTGCGGCGACTGGAATCGTGCTGGTCCGGCGAGCCCGCACCGGAGCCGCCCCGGGCCTGTGTCATTCCGTTCCCGCCGCAGCGGCGCGATCAGGACTGACAGGCCGCCGCCCACGAAGTCCCTGTTGCCATTCGACCGGGCGGGCGGTACCATCTCGCGCCTTATCACTGATCGCTCCGCGATTGCGCAACACGGGGCTCCAAGACAAGGTCACGCGATCATGAAGAAGGATATCCACCCGAACTACCGGGATGTCGTATTCCAGGACATCGCCTCCGATTTCGCGTTCGTCACGCGGTCCACGGTGCGCACGGACGAGACGGTTACCTGGGAGGACGGTCAGGAATACCCGCTGGTCAAGGTCGAGGTCTCCAGCAAGAGCCACCCCTTCTACACCGGCAAGCAGCGCGTGCTCACCAGCGGTGGCCGTGTCGATCGCTTCAAGCAGAAGTACGGTCGGCTCGGCGGCAAGACCCGTCAGGAATAAGCTCGCGGGCCCGGTTCCGCACCCGGCCCGCGTGTGTCGCGCGGGCCTGCCGCGCCGCAGCAACCAGGCGCCCGAACGCGGTCACGCTATCCTGCCAGATCGCAACGTTTTCACCGCCGTTAGCGGAAAAATCGCGGTACTTCCCGCCATTTAGCGACTCCTCTCCAATTCTTCCCCACCCCCGGGTTTACTGTTACTATCAGCGCCATTCGGTTGTCACCGGCATGGGCTGCGGGCATGCCGGCGGCCTGACCCGACCCCAACGCGCGGCCCGGTCGCCAATGGCGCGGGCCTGGTGAGCGCCCGTCCAGACAGGAGACCATCGCATGTCCAAGCACACGGTAACGCTGACGGATAACGCCACCGGCAAGAGTCTGGAGCTGCCGGTCCGCGAGGGTACGCACGGGCCGCAAGTCGTCGACATCAAATCGCTCTACGGTGAATTCGAGAAATTCACCTACGACCCGGGTTTTACCTCGACGGCGAGTTGCAGCAGCGATATCACGTTTATCAACGGCGACGAGGGCACGCTGCTTTATCGCGGCTATCCCATCGAGCAGCTCGCGGCCAACAGCAACTTCCTGGAAGTCTCCTACCTGCTGCTCTACGGTGAGCTGCCGCAGCGCGACCAGCTGGACCATTTCACGGACTCCATCACCCGCCACACCATGGTGAATGAGAGCCTGAAGAACTTCTTCAACAGCTTTCATTACAACGCCCATCCCATGGCCATGCTCACGGCGGTGACCGGATCACTGTCAGCGTTCTACCACGACAGCATCGATATCAACGATGCCGGCAGTCGCGACCTGTGCGCGCACCGCATCATTGCCAAAATGCCCACCATTGCGGGTGCAGCGTTCAAGCATTTCGTGGGCGAACCCTTTGTCTACCCGAAAAACCACCTGAGCTACACCGGTAACCTCCTGAACATGCTGTTCTCGCGGCCGACGGAGGAATACAAGGTGAATCCGGTGGCGGAGCGCGCGCTGGATCAGTTGCTCATTCTGCACGCCGACCACGAGCAAAACGCCAGCACGTCGACGGTCCGCATGGCGGGCAGCACCGGGACCAACCCGTTCGCCGCCATCTCCGCGGGCTGCGCCGCGCTCTGGGGCCCGGCGCACGGCGGCGCCAACGAAGCCGTTCTGCGCATGCTCGAGGAGATCGGCGACGAGCGCAACGTGCCCAAGTTCATCGACAAGGCCAAGGACAAGAACGACCCGTTCCGGCTCATGGGCTTCGGCCACCGGGTCTACAAGAACTACGACCCGCGCGCGACCATCATCCGCAACACTTGCCACGAAGTGCTCGAGGAGATGGGCATGGGCAACGACCCGCAACTGGAGGTTGCGGTCAAGCTCGAAGAAATCGCGCTACAGGACGAATACTTCGTCGAGCGCAAGCTCTATCCCAACGTGGACTTCTACTCCGGGCTGATCTACCGGGCCCTGGGCATTCCCATGTCGTTCTTCACGGTCATGTTTGCACTGGGGCGGACACCGGGGTGGGTCGCCCAGTGGATGGAGATGGTGTCGGACCCGGAGCAGCGTATCGGTCGGCCGCGGCAACTCTATACCGGCGCGGCCCGGCGGGACTACGTGCCGGTGGACAAGCGCTGAGTCGGCCGCATCCGCGCGGCCACCCGTGAGCCCCGTGAGCCGGCGCGCGTACCGTTACACGGAGCCTTGTTCGGGCTGCACGGCGTCGGTGTCCGCTTCCAGTAGCCGGGCCACACTATCGGCGTTGGCTCGGGCCATGGGCTGGCCATCAACCTGGCTGAGCGGCGCCTGGCGCAGGCCGTCGAGCGTAAACACGGTCAGGTCGATCCGCTCACCACCGGCAAGAAAGCGGTAAACCGGCAGGGTCACCCACTCCTCTCGCCGGACCCGGAGCCGGCGCTCGGTGGCATCGAACGGCAATCCGTGGTCCATGAGAAAGACGTCCAATTCCTCCGGGGTGTCGGCGAAAACGTGCAACTGCACCTCGGACCAGTCACCCGCGGTCCCGTCGAGGACGGCGCCGACCAGGCGCGGCCGGAAGCGGGCGAAAAAACGCATGGCATCCAGCGCCGTCTCGCGCAGGTGCCGCACCCGGGCGGCCTGGCTATCGCCCTGGAATAACCGCTGGTGCTCGACCACCGCCTCCTGGATCTCGCGGTTGCGCGGCATGTTCTGCGTTCCCGGCGCCCCAAGGCGCTCAGCAGCCTTGCGCTTGGCCTGGAGATAGTCGTTCACACCCTCCTCGACCATAATGCGGGCCGCCTCCAGAGTGAGCCGCTGACGCATGCGGTGATCCCGCGGGGCCCCCTGCTTGGCCATGCCTGCCTCCCGTCAGAACAGTGGTGAGTCACCGTCGCCGCCGCCGTCGTTCCCGCCGCCGCTGTCTTCTTCGGGCGGCACATTGTCCGCGCGGAACGTCTCGAAGATGGCATCCGGATTGTCGGCATCGGTTACACGGCCGGACTCCGGATCAATACGAACCGTCACCAGCCCTCCGGGACGATTCATTTGCCCCTCGGGCACGCCCTCCAGTGCCTGGCCCATGTAATCCATCCACATGGGCAGCGCGGCGCGGGAACCGGTCTCCCCGGGTCCCATGCTGCGCGAGTCGTCGAAACCCACCCAACTGGTGGTGACCAGATGCTCGTTGTAGCCCGCGAACCAGGCATCCTGAAGCTCGTTGGTGCTACCGGTCTTGCCCGCCAGATCGCTGCGCCCCAGATGCTGTGCTCGGCGGGCGGTACCGCTGGTGATCACGTCCCGCAGCATGCTGGTCATGATGTAGGCATTCTCGGCGGGCATGACGCGTTCGGCCGGCCGGAACGTCGGGATCAAGTGCTGGCGGTCCTCCTCCGAACGCACTGCGCGCGTCTCGCCGCCGCCTTCCACTGTCGGCGGTTCCAGCGCGCCGCAATCGGCACAGGTCAGCGTCGGTCGTGACGCCTGCAGCAGATCCCCGTCACCGCTCTCGATTCGGTCAATGAAATAAGGCTGAACCCGGTAGCCGCCATTGGCGAAGACGGCGTAACCCGAAGCCAGCTCCCAGGGCGTGACGCCCGCGCTCCCCAGGGCCAGAGAGAGGTTCCCGGGCATCCGCTCGCTGTCAAAACCGATACGGCCCAGAAAATCCAGTGCCGTATCGACACCGATGTCCCGCAGCACGCGGATGGACACCAGATTGCGGGACTGGGCCAGCGCTTCACGAAGCCGCGTCGGCCCGTAGAAACGCCCCGAGTAGTTCTCCGGCCGCCACGTGCTCTCCAGGGCCGCATCCTCGAAAACCACCGGCGCATCATTAACCACGGTTGCCGGCGTATAGCCGTTTTCCAGGGCCGCCCCGTAAATAAAGGGCTTGAACGACGAGCCGGGCTGGCGCACGGCCTGGACCGCCCGGTTGAACTTGCTCGCATCGAAATCGAAGCCACCGCTCAGGGCGACCAGGGCACCGCTGCGCGGTGCGAGGCTCACGATCGCACCCTGAACCTCCGGAACCTGCGCCAGTCGCGGATCGCCGTCACCCTGAGCGACCCGCACAACATCCCCGGGCGAGACCACGTCGGCAACCGCCTCCGGCGTATCGCCCGTTTGCGACTGGGACACCCACGGACGCGCCCATTCCATGGCCGCCAGGTCCAGGGTCACGGTTTCCTCCGGACCCAGGGCCACGGTGGCCTTGTCCTCAACCGAGATCACGACACCCGGCTCGAGCCCGCCGACAGTCTCAAGATCCTCCAGCAACTCGCCTCGGGCCTCCGCCGTCTCATACGTCTCCGCGTCCACCTGGTCCTCCGGACCCCGGTAGCCATGTCGCCGGTCATAGGCCTGCAGGCTCCCGCGCAGCGCTTCCCGCGCCATGGCCTGGCGCTCACTGTCAATCGTGGTGTAGACGTGGAACCCCCCCGTATACGCTCGCTCACCGACCATATCGACAATGTGCTTGCGCGCCATCTCGGCGACGTACGGCGCGGCGACGGTCGGGCGTTGCCGACGCAGGTGCGCGGTAATCGGGGCCGTGCTCGCCTCCGCGAAGGCTTCCTCGCCGATGTATCCGGACTCGCGCATGCGCCGTAGCACGTAGGCACGCCGCTCCAGCGCCCGGTCCGGGTCAGCGATGGGATTCCAGGACGACGGCGCCTTCGGCAGGCCGGCAATCATGGCCGTCTGGGCCAGCGTCAACTCCCCGGGTTCCGCCCCGTAGTAGATCTGTGCAGCGGCGCCGACACCGTACGCGCGCTGCCCCAGATAGATCTTGTTGAGATACAGTTCCAGGATTTGCTGCTTGTCCAGCTCGCGCTCGATCTTGAAAGCGAGCAGAATCTCGTTCAACTTGCGCAGGTAGGTCTGCTCGCGAGACAGGAAGAAGTTCCGCGCGACCTGCATGGTGATGGTGCTACCACCGGGGCCGATCTCCTGGTGGCGCAACAGGTAGAGGACGGCGCGCGCAATACCCTGGTAGTCAACACCCGGGTGCTCGAAGAAACGCTTGTCCTCGGCCGCGATGAAGGCCTGCCACATCCGGTCGGGGACATCCTGGAACGTAACCGGCTCCCGGCGGTTGTCGCCGAACTCGGCGATCAGCTGCCCGTCGGCCGCATGGATGCGCAGCGGCTCCTGGTAGCGGACATCGCGCAGCGACTCCACCGATGGCAGTTGCGGGGCCAGATACAAATAGACGGCGGCAGCACCGATGGCGGCGACCAGGGCCGTCGACAACACGGTCGCCAGACCGAAAACGAGAATGCGGATGAGGCGCTGCATGAAGCTCCACAGTGTCGATGGGGTCTCAGAGTCGCCGAGTATAAAGGGTTACAAGTCCAGGGACGAGGTCATTGCAGCGCCTACTGGTTGAGGATTCCGCGGGTGTACTGCATGGTTACAGTACGCTTTGCAGGTCTCACGACATGTTTGTAGGATAAAGCAAAAACGATAAAGGGATTCTCCGTGGCTCTTTTCCAGAAGAAAACCCCACCCCTGCTGGGGATCGACATCAGCTCCACCGCCGTCAAGCTCGTTGAGTTGCGCGCGCAACACGGGCAGTACCGGGTCGAGAGCTACGCGGTGCAACCGCTCGCGGCCAACGCGGTCAGCGAGAAAAGCATCGCCGATATCGACGCGGTATCCGAGGCCATCAAGAGTGCCGTGCGTCAGTCCCGCACGCGCTTGCGCACGGCGGCGCTGGCTGTGCCGGGATCGGCGGTCATCAGCAAGACACTCTCCATGCCGGCCGATCTCAGCGAGCAGGAGCTGGAAGCCCAGGTGGAGCTCCAGGCCGACCAGTACGTGCCCTACCCCCTGGATGAGGTCCATCGCGACTTTCAAGTGGTCGGCTCGTCGCAGGGGAGTAACAGCGTCGATGTTCTGCTGGTCGCGTCGCGTTCGGACAACGTGGAAAGCCGGGTCGATGCGTGCGAGGCCGCGGGTGTCACGCCCAAGGTCATGGACGTGGAGAGCTATGCCACGGAGACCGCCTTTGGCCTGGTGGCGGACGAGCTGCCCGGCGGAGCTCGTGATCAGGCGGTCGCCGTGGTGGACATCGGCGCCACCATGACCACGCTGACGGTCCTGGATAACCGCGAGATCATCTACACGCGCGAACAGGTCTTCGGCGGGGTGCAACTCAGCGAGGAAATCCAGCGCCGCTGCGGCCTGTCCTACGAGGAAGAGGTCCTGGAGCCCTTCCGCCAGGCCATGGCCCAACAGGTCGCGCGATCACTGCAGTTCTTCTACGGCGCCAGCCAACACAACACGGTGGATGCCATCGTGCTCGCGGGGGGTTGTGCCAACATCCCCGGCATCTGCGACATTATTCAGGAGGAAGCGGGCGTAGCCACGCAAATCGCCAACCCGTTCGCGCGCATGGCGGTGTCGTCGCGGATCAAGCCGGAACACCTCAGTGCGGACGCGCCCGCCCTGCTGATCGCCTGCGGTCTCGCCATGAGGAGCTTTGATTCATGACACGCATCAACCTCCTCCCCTGGCGCGAAGAACTCAAGAAACAGCGTACGGTGGAATTCTACGTCATCCTCGGGGTGGCGGCGGCGCTGGGTGCGGCCACGTGGTACGCGGGACACTGGTACTACGAAGGGCTGATCAGCTACCACGAACACCGCAACAGCATCCTCGAAGACGAGATCAGCCAGCTCGAAGAGGAGATCGCCGAGATCAACGAACTCGACGAGCAACGCGAGCAGCTCCTCGCCCGCATGAACGTCATCGAGGACCTGCAGGCCGGCCGGCCGCAGATCGTCCACCTGTTCGAGGAAGTGGCCACCTCCATACCGAACGGCGTCTACCTGGAGAGCATGGAGCAAAACGACGACCGCATCAGCGTCAGCGGCGTCGCGGAATCCAACGCCCGGGTCTCGAATTACATGGAGGCCCTGGACGAATCCGCCTGGCTCACGGACCCGGATCTGGATGTCATCGAAGTCCAGGAACAGGGAGGCGCCCGGGTGAGCAACTTCACCCTCCAAGTGGACCAGACGACTCCTGATCAGGACGACGATAGCGACGACGGGGAGGCAACGGAATGAATCTCAACGAGCTGGATATCAGCGAGATTGGGATCTGGCCCTGGCCCTTCAAGGCGGTGGTCATCGTCCTGGCATTCGCCCTAGTCGTCGGTGCCGGTTACTGGTTCGACTGGACCAACAAGACCGAAGAGATCGAGCGCCTGCGCAGCGAACACCAGGAACTGCGCTCGGAATTCGAGGTCAAGCAGCGCCGTGCCGCGGCGCTGGACGACTACCGCGAACAACTGGAGGAGATGCGCGAGTCCTTTGGCAATCTCCTGCAACAGTTGCCGAGCCGCGTGGAAGTCGCCGGGTTGCTCGTGGATATCTCCCAGACGGGCCTGTCCGCCGGCCTGGAGTTCGACCTCTTCCGGCCGCAGGGGACACAGGAACAAGAGTTCTACGCCGAGATGCCCATCAGCATCGAGGTCCGGGGTGACTATCACGAATTCGGCCGCTTCGTCAGCGGGGTCGCCAACCTGCCGCGCATCGTCACGTTGCACGATGTCCAAATCCAGTCCGGCGATGGCGACGGTGATGACGAACTGACCATGGCGGCGACCGCCCGGACGTATTGGTACCTGGGCGAGGACAATGCCGGCGGCAATGACGGGGATGACCAATGAACGGGCGGAGGACCTGTCACATCGTAGTCAGGGGACTCGCGCTGGCCGCCGCGGGCCTGGCGCTCGCGGGCTGCTCCCAGGACACGAGCGAGCTTGACGAGTATATCGAGGAGGTTCGGTCGCGGCCCGCGCAGCCCCTGGATCCAGTGCCCGAACCGGAGCCCGCCCGGAGTCACGAGTACCCGGAGGACATTGCGAGCATACGCAATCCGTTCAATTCGCTCGACTTCGGCGAGCCGGAAGAAGACGAGCAACAGGCTGTGGCTGACGGCCCGTCGCCGGACGAGGATCGACCCAGCGAGCCGCTGGAGGAGTTCCCGCTGGACAGCCTCCGCATGGCCGGCATTCTCGAGAGAGATGGCGAGCGTTGGGCCCTGATCCGGGATCCCGAGGGCGTTATCCATCGGGTCCAGGAAGGCAACTACCTGGGCCAGAACTACGGCGAAATCCAGACGATCACGGAACAGCGTGTGGAACTCGTGGAACTCGTCCCCGCCGAGCAGGGCGGATGGCGCGAGCGCGAGGCCGCGCTGACGACAGAAGAATAGGGCAGAGGGAGTCAGGACCATGATGACGTTGACACGTAGAACCGCCGGGAGCGCCCGTGGCGTCGTTCGGCGCAGCAGCATGCTGCTGGCCGCGGCAACCGGCCTGTTGCTGTCGGCGGAGGCCCTGGCGGAGAACACACTGCGTGATATCAGTTACTCCACCCTGCCCGGTAACCGCGTCCAGGTGTCGCTGGATCTGGAGGAAGCCCCCGAGGATCCGAACAGCTTTACCATCGACGATCCGGCGCGCATCACCTTCGACTTCCCGGGCACCCGCAATGGCCTGTCCGAGCGCACGGTCGACGTGGGTGTGGGCCTGGTCGAGGGCGTCACCACGGCGGAGGCCGGCGGGCGCACCCGCGTGGTCCTGAACCTCGCCGACATGACCGAGTACGAGACCGAAATCGAAGACAACACGTTCAACATCTTCGTGGGCGGTCGTGACGAGGGCGGTAGCAACGAGAGCGGTAGTGGCTCGGACACGCAACGCGTCGGGGGTTCAGACGCCCCGGATGAGGCGCCTTCCGGCAGCGCGCTGCAGGACATCGACTTCGAGCGCGGCGAGGATGGCACCGGTCGCATCCTGGTGGACCTCAACGAGGCCAATATCCCGGTGGACATGGGCCGCAGCGGTGGCGAGGTGCGCGTGGTCTTCCGGGACGCAGAGGTTCCCGAAGAACTCCGGCGCCGCCTCGATGTTGTGGACTTCGCCACGCCGGTGAAGAGCATCGAAACCCGCCAGGACGGCGATGACACCGTCATGCAGATCGAGCCCGTCGAAGACGCTGAATACGAACACCTGGGGTATCAGGCGGGCAGCCGGTTTACCGTGGAGTTCCAGCCCCTGAGCGAGGAAGAGCAGGAGGCCCGTGAGGAGCAGGAGTACACCGGCGAGCGCCTGTCGCTGAGCTTCCAGGACATCGAAGTGCGCTCGGTGCTGCAGCTCATCGGGGATTTCACCGGCCTGAACATGGTCGTCAGCGACGACGTTACCGGTAACATCACCCTGCGGCTGCAGGATGTGCCCTGGGATCAGGCACTGGATATCATCCTGACCACCCAGGGACTGGACAAACGGCGGAACGGTAACGTCATCCTGGTGGCGCCCGCCGAGGTCATCGCCCAGCGCGAGCAGCAACAGCGCGAGGCGGAGCAACAGCAGGAAGAACTCGCGCCCCTGCGGACGGAGTTCTTCGAGATCAACTACGCCAACGCCGACGAGCTGGCGGAGCTGATCCGGGCGGAGGAGACATCACTGCTGTCCGAACGCGGCCAGGTGGCCACGGACAGCCGGACCAATACGCTCATCGTCCAGGAGACGGACAGCAACCTGTCGGATGTGCGCTCCATGATCAACCGCCTGGACGTCCCCGTGCGCCAGGTGCTCATCGAGTCGCGCATCGTCATCGCCCAGGACGACTTCAACAAGGATCTGGGCGTGCGCTTCGGTGCCAGTGCCAATCAGACGATCGGCAGTAATGACGGACTACTCTTCGGTGGCACCCAACCCGGACAGCAAAACTTTGAACAAGATGAGGGTAGCGGCGAATTTAACGACGGGGACTCTCAGACGACCGGATTCGGCGATGAAGGCACCGAAGGTCTCCTTGTCGACCTCCCCGCCGACGGGGCGTCGGCCTCTGCCGGCCTGGCCATCGG
>JAWOFB010000393.1:0-5773 GCA_046482445.1 Ectothiorhodospiraceae bacterium
CCCAGATCGGGGAGCACGGCGTCAACCTGTGCGACCGCTGCTGGGACTACCTGGCCATGACCGATCGGTACCGGGGCGGCATTGTCTTCGGCTACCAGAGCACATCAACCTATCTCCTCGGCATGGCGGTGGGGGCTCTCCTGGCCACGGTTGGCTGGGTCGGGGTTCTGCTCGCCCGAGTCATCAAGGCCGCGATCGCCCGGCAGCGGGAGTTCATGGCGGATGCCGGCAGCGTTCAGTACACCCGCAACCCGGACGGGCTCGCCGGCGCACTGCTCAAGCTCGAAGTATCCGGGGCCGGCAGCCGTCTACTGGCAACCAATGCCGAGGAAATCAGCCACATGGCCTTCGCCGGTTTGGCAACGCCGCTGACCTGGCTCACTGCCTCCCATCCGCCGATCGAAGAGCGCATGGCGGCGCTGGGCGCGAAATACCGCGTCTGGCACCGCCGCCAGCAGCGGGATCAGGAGCGCCAGGAGGCCTCGACGAAGGATCCGGACAGCAGTCCGGCCAACGGCGGTAGTGGTGGTGGCAGCATCGGCATGGGAGCAATGCCCGGGATGGATAACACCACCGGACTACCGGACGCGGTGACCGACGTCTTCAGTATCGCCGTCCTCGGCGCCCTCACCGGAACGATGGACAGTTCAGCCGTGCAGCATGCCCGAGGTTTCGTCCAGCGCCTGCCGACCACTATCCAACAGGCGGCCACCGACCCGGCAGGCGCGGCCCAGCTGATCTATGCACTGCTGCTACCCCGTGGTTCCGAGCGTGAAGAAGCGATACGATGCCTTCCAGAGACTGAACGGGATGCCACCCAACGCCTGCGCAGCACCATGGATGGGGCCTGCGCCAACCGCCAGACCGGCGAGCTCCAGCCCGCGAGCCGCCTGGCGCTGCTGGAACTGGCGTTGCCGCGGGTCGCGGAACTCGATGCCGACGCGGTAGCCACGCTGCGAGCGTGCGTTCAGCGGCTCCTCAAGGCACAAGGTCAGGTCAGCCTGTTCGGCTTCGCTGCATGGATGCTCATTCACCAGCAACATCGTGAAGACGAGGGTCACCGCCCCATCGGCATGGCCACCCTAGCGGACCGGTCGGAATCGCTCCGGATCATCCTGTCCCTTGTGGCCCATGCCGCCGGAAGCGAGGACACCGCCCGCGACGCCGCTTACGCCCGCGCCTGCCGAGCCCTCGGCGGTCTTCCCGGCGGCGAGCGCGCACCACCCCGGGACTGCTCACCCAAGGCGTTTCGTAACGCGCTGGAGCAGCTGGACACGCTCCAGCACCAGTCCCAGGAGACACTCCTCCAAGCCGTCGCCACCAGCGCGCATGACGGCCGACGGTTGCCCGCGGACGCTGCAGCCCTTCTGCGAATCATCGCCGGCCACCTGCATAGACCTGTGCCCGCCATCACTTAATCCGGATCAAGTGGTCCGCCTTCGGTGTGGTTCATACTCCGGCGTATAAGGACACCCACGATGGGCAATGGGGGACACATGAAATCATCAAAACCGAAGGGCGCGATCCTCATCGTCCTCGTGCTCACTGTGGTGATCCTGGTGAGCTGGTTCGGCATGCAGGCCATCTTCCTGGGGAGGGCATAGTGTCCTCTCCCAGAAATTGGTCCGATTGCTGCGTCCCAAGGAGCCGGTATTGCAAGGCCGCGACGCGAAGGCGTGGCAAGACCACGCCGAGCGGCACCAACGCCGCAAGACCGGCCCCCTGGGGCGCCCGGAGGGAGGCTCTGGCGCGTCGCCAGCGCCGCTGGCGCCTCCTTGACGTAGCCTCACTACGCCGTCGTCGACGCACCTTGCTCTGACGACGCGGCAGAGCCTCATCAATCGCACGAATTTCTGGGAGAGGACACTACCATGGCCACGGAGAATGAGCCGGAGTCGCACGAGGGGATCGAGCGCGCCGAGCGCATCTGGATCGGTTTCTCCCTGTTGCTGGTGGCGCTGTTCGTCGTCCTGGTTTTCATCGCCATCGGCGCGCACGGCACACACGTGGGCAAGAGCGAAGAGCGCGCTGCGCCCGGCGACATCCTGGCGCAGCCGGGATTCGCGAGCCCCGGTGTAGAGCAGATCGAACCCGACAAGTACCGCGCCACGGTCGTCGCCCAGGCGTTCAGCTTCAACCCGTCCACCATCGAAGTCCCCGCGGGCGCCGAGGTGGAGTTCCGTCTGACCAGCCGCGATGTCATCCACGGCTTCAACGTGGCCGACACCACCATCAACGTCGAGGTCATGCCCGGCCAGGTATCGACACTGACCTACACCTTCGATGAGCCCGGGGAATACCCGCTGATCTGCAATCAGTACTGCGGCACCGGTCACCACAACATGGTGAACACCGTGCGCGTCACCGACCCCGATGCCAGCGAGACCACGGAAGAGGCGAAGGCCACAGCGCAGGCGGAGAGTGACAACGGTAGCGCCGGTACGAGCGATGACGCCGGCTGGGAGGCGCGCGGCGCCACCGTTTACGGCAACCAGTGCGTGGCCTGCCACCAGGCCGGGGGCGGCGGCGTCAGCGGCGCCTTCCCGCCACTTGCCGGCCATGCGCCGGACATCATCCGCGCCGACGGTGGACGCGACTATCTGATCAACGTGGTGCTCTACGGCCTCCAGGGACCCATCGACGTCGAGGGCCAGACCTATAACAACCGCATGCCCGGTTTCCAGCAGCTCGATGACGAGGCTATCGCGGCGGTAATCAACCACGTTGTCCACGCATGGGACAACGAGGATGCCCTGCCGTCCGATTTCGAGCCGGTCCAGGCCGACGAGGTGGCCACCCAGCGTGAGAGCACGCTGGGCGCCGAGGAAGTCCACGACAAGCGGCCGGACCTGTCGGCCGAGTGATCCGCTTAACGGAGATCCATCCATGGCAACTGTAACGGCCGTCGATCCCGCACCTGCGCGCGCCGCGCTTCAGGGTGACCCCGAAAAGCGCGTGACGTTCGCTTTCCTGGGCATCGGCTTGCTGGCCATGCTGGTCGGCTTCCTCTTGGGGCCACCCCAGGCACTGAACTACGCCGGCATCAATGTCTACGACTACCTGCCGCTGTCCAGCTACTACCAGGGGCTGACCCTCCACGGCGTCCTCATGGCGTTGGTGTTCACCAGCTATTACATCTGCGGGCTGCTCATCTATCTCCCCGCGCGTGAACTCAACATGCAACCCAACATGGGGCTCACGTGGACGGCATTCATCATGATGACGGTGGGTACCGTGCTGGCTGGCTGGGCGATGCTGGCGAACACCAGTAACGTTCTCTACACGCTCTACCCGCCGCTGGAAGGACACCCGGCCTTTTACCTGGGGCTGGCGCTGGTGGTCGTCGCCACCCTTGTGGCGGCGTTTGTCACGCTGGACATGCGCCAGGCCTGGAAACGCGCCAACCCCGGGCAACCCACGCCGCTGGTGACCTACATGAGCCTCATGACCTGGGCCATGTGGGCCGTTGCCTCCATCGGCCTGGCGGTGGGTGTCGTGGTCCTGCTACTACCGGCGTCACTGGGGTGGACTCAGGGCACGGACCCGCAGCTTTTCCGTACGCTGTTCTGGTACACGGGCCACCCCATCGTCTATTTCTGGTTGCTGCCCGCCTACGTCGCCTGGTACGGCCTGGTCCCGCGTCAGGCAGGCGGCAAGTTGTTCTCCGACCCCATGGCGCGGATCGTCTTCCTGTTGTTCCTGTTGTTCTCCATTCCCACCGGGTTCCACCACCAGTACTCGGATCCGGGAATCGCTGCCGGCTGGAAAATGGTGCACAACGTCACTACGGGCTTCGTCGCCATCCCGAGCCTGATCACCGCGTTTACCGTGGCGGCATCGCTGGAGCTCGCCGGGCGCGCCCGCGGGGGTCGCGGGCCGATCGGCTGGATCGCAGCGCTGCCCTGGCGGGACGCGTCGTTTACGGCACCGGTGCTCGGCATGGTGACCTTCATCTTCGGCGGGGCGGGCGGGATTATCCTGTCCAGCTTCAATCTGAACGTGCTGGTCCACAACACCGCGTTCATCCCCGGCCATTTCCATATCACCGTGGGAACCGCGGTCACCATGACCTTCATGGGCCTGGCGTTCACCTTGATTCCGCACCTGACCCAGCGCGCCCTGGCGAACCCGGGCACGGCGCTGGCCTCTGTGTGGCTGTGGTTTGCCGGCATGGCCCTGTTCGCCATCGGCATGCACTGGCAGGGGATTCTCAGCGTGCCGCGGCGCAGCCAGATCTCGAACATGACGCCAAACCTCGAGGGCGTCTATGCCGAGGCCGCCTTCCCCGCGATGCTCACGGGCATCGCCGGCATCGTGCTGCTACTCGCCGGGGCATTGTTCTTCTACGTCATCATCGCGACGCTGTTGGGTTCCCGCCGGACCGATGGTGACGGTGTTCCCGATATCGCGTTCGCCGCGTCCTTGTCCGGGTCGCACGGGCCGGATGGCCGACCCAAGCGACTGGTCATGATCATGGACCGGGTGTTGCCCTGGACCCTACTCGCGGTGGCCATCATTGCGGTCGCCTACGGCCCCACGGTGATTGACCAGATCGGCGATTACACACCCGTGCGCGGGATTCAGCTGTGGTGACCCGCTCCATGGCCGCCGTCCGCCTATGTGCTGCGACACTGCGTGCATTGGGTGGATGGCGGCCCATGGGCGCGAATCCGCAGTGGCATCGGTGCCGGTGTTACTGACCTTTCCAGAAACCGTGTCAGGCCTCAGTGTCAGTGAGTGTCTGCGCCGCTGTGGTAGGGCACGAGGAGGGATGTGTAGCAGCGGCTGTCCATAACCGACGAGTGACGCGGTCCACAGCGGCGCTGAGACCGGACACCATTTGTGGAAAGGCTAGTAAAAACGGCGCGCATCAAGCGTGGCTTGTATGCCACGGCGATGGTGCCATTCAATCGTTCTCGCGCATCTCTCGCTGACGCATGGGCATGCCGTCGATTCGCTGGAACACCTGCTCCAGCGACGTCTCCAGGGGCGCCCGTCGTTTCACGCCGCCGTCCTTACCCACCAGGATCATGCTGGTCGTGGCTCGGGGCGTGACGTCCAGGGCCGCAATCAGAGCCCGTCTTTGCTCGGGTGCGAGCGTTTCGCCGGCGCGCGTGGCCTCTTCCGCCGTGACCACGTACAGCACCATGTCCCGATCCGCGAAGGCACGCTCGGCATCCCTGACGCGCGCAATGCCATCCTGCAACGCCGGATTCGAGGAGGCCGGCGCGACGAGCACCAGCGGCCGGTGCTGCCAGCGTTCGGCGACCAGAGGGTTCGTGTCGTCGGCATATCCCGTGCTCATAAACACCATGGTCGCAATCGCGAGGGCCCAGATGAACCGTGCGTGATATTGGCCTATCCCGTGCGACATCGCGATCTCCCGTTGACCCGCGAGGATGCCCCAGCAAAACCGCGTATTCCAGCAACGCCGGTACAATGACACGGTGCACCCCGATTAGGTAGACACTGCACGTCGCCCGATCGCAGTCCAAGGAAACGCAGACGGAGA
The DNA here is from genome assembly GCA_046482445.1 of Ectothiorhodospiraceae bacterium. Classification (GTDB taxonomy): domain Bacteria; phylum Pseudomonadota; class Gammaproteobacteria; order Nitrococcales; family Aquisalimonadaceae; genus Aquisalimonas. The sequence goes on from JAWOFB010000393.1 coordinate 5,513, forward strand.
CACACAATGATCCACGCCAATGACACCCCCCACCTGCACCGTTGTGTCGATATGGCCCGGATCGGGCTGGAACGGGGCGACGAGCCCTTTGGCTCTGTGCTGGTCGACGCCGACGGCACGGTCCTCGCGGAGGACCACAACCACGTATTCTCGGGCGACGCCACCCAACACCCGGAGTTCGCCCTCGCCCGATGGGCGGGGCAGCACATGAGCGCGGATGACCGCGCCCGCGCGACCGTGTACACATCCGGCGAGCACTGT
>JAWOFB010000164.1:0-3415 GCA_046482445.1 Ectothiorhodospiraceae bacterium
GGTTCACCGCCATCAAGACCGCCCCCTTTGGCGCGGCGCGGTTTATGGAGGGTCCGGAGTTCGTCCGCCAGGCTGCAGAGCGCATGGCGAAGCTGCGGGAACGGGTGGGGGAGGGCGCGGACGTGGCGTTGGATTTCCACGGGCGCGTCAGCCCGGCGCTGGCGGTCCGGCTCATCGAAGCGCTGGAACCGTTCTCGCCGATGTTCGTCGAAGAGCCCTGCCTGCCGGAGAACGTGGACGCCATGGCGCGCATCGCCGACAGCACGTCCGTGCCCATCGCCACCGGAGAGCGCCTGTTCACGAAGTGGGCCTTCCGCGAGGTGCTGGAGAAGGAGGCGGCCGCCATCCTGCAGCCGGACCTGTCCCACGCCGGCGGCATCCTCGAGGTGCGCAAGATCGCCGCCATGGCCGAAGCGCACTACGCCGCCGTGGCTCCGCACTGCCCGCTCGGGCCTATCTCGCTGGCCGCCGGGCTCCAGGTGGACGCCTGCATCCCGAACTTCCTGTGCCAGGAGCAGGTCACCCTCGGCGAGACATACCTGAAGGAGCCATTCGTAGTCGAGGAGGGCCACGTCCCCGTCCCCACCGGGCCGGGCCTGGGCATCGACATAGACGAGCAGGCTGTCGCGGAGAACACCTACGACGGTTCATGGGAGACGCCCCGTCTCTGGCACGGCGACGGGTCGGTGGCCGACTGGTAAGATGGGTCAGTCAGGCGCGCGCCTCCTGCACGGCGCTGACTACCCGCCGTGCGACCTCCGTGATGCCGTCCCAGTCACCGGCCGCCAGCAGGTCGCGTTTGACCAGCCCGCCGCCCAGGGCCACCGCGCAGGCGCCGGCCGCGATGTAGGCCGCGCAGTTCTCGGCTGACACGCCGCCCACGGGCATCAGGCGCACCTGGGGCAGCGGCCCGCGGAGGGCCTTGATGTAGGCCGGGCCGCCCAGCGACGCCGGGAAGACCTTCACGATGTCCGCCCCCGCCTGCCAGGCGGCGAGGACCTCCGTCGGCGTCAGGGCGCCGGGGCAGGCGACCTTGCCGTAGCGACGTGCCAGCTCAATGGTCGGCAGATCGGTCGTGGGCATGACCAGGAACTCGGCCCCGGCCAGGATGGCTGCGCGCGCGGTCTCTGTGTCGAGCACGCTCCCCGCACCGGCCACGAAGTCGTCGCCCGCCTCCCCGGCCAGGCGACTCACCGCGTCCAGAGCGCCGGGCGTGGTCATGGTGACCTCGATGGCGCGCACCCCGCCGCGGGCCAGCGCCCGGCCTGCCTCCACCAGCCCGCTGGGGCTGTCGGCCCGGATGATGGCCACCACGCCGGATTCCAGGATGGTGTGCAGGGCGTCAATCACTGAAGATCCTCCGTCAACGTGATATACGCGCGCTCGCGCCGCCCATCAGCTTCAGCGCTTCCTCGCGCGTGGCCCAGTTGATGTCGCCCGGGTAGGTGTGCGCCAGGGCGCTGTATGCAGCCGCAAAGCGGCAGGTGCGCGCCGGCTGCCAGCCGCTGAGCGAGCCGTAGATGACGGCCGAAGCGAAGCTGTCCCCGCCGCCTACGCGATCCACTATCTCCAGGTTCTCGTAGATCGGGCTCAGGTGGAACTCCTGTCCGTCGAACAGCAGCGTGCGCCAGTCGTTCAGCAGGCCGCTCGTAACCTGGCGCAGCGTGGTGCCGACCATCCTGACGTTGGGGAACCGGTCCACCGCCTCCCGCGCCACGTCCTTGTAGCTGTCCGGGTCGAGCCTGGAGTATGCCTCGGTCGTCCCGGCGGCCTTGATGCCCAGGCACTTCTCGAAGTCCTCCTCGTTGCCGATGAGCACCTCGACGTACGGCACGACCTGCGCGTTGGTCTCCTGCGCTTCCTCCGGCGTCCAGAGCTTGCCGCGGTAGTTCAGGTCGTAGCTGGTGCGCACGCCCGCCGCCGCGGCGGCCTGGAAGGCGGCCAGCGTGGTTTCCCGCAGGGCGGGTGACAGCGCCGGCGTAATGCCGGTCGAGTGGAACCATCGGCAGCCGTCCATCAGGGCGGCCCAGTCCGCCATGTCCGGCTCCATCAGGCTGACGGCGGAGTGGCCCCGGTCGTAGGTGACCGAACTGGCGCGCGGCCCGGCGCCCAGCTCCAGGTGGTAGAACCCGTTGCGCACCCGGCCCACGCCGTCGAACTCCGTCCATACGACCTGGCCGGTATCCACGCCGTGCGTCCGCGCCTGCTGGACGATGAACCGGCCGGACCAGTTATCCACCAGGCGGCTGACCCAGGCGGTGCTGAGGCCGAGGCGGCTCACGTTGACCGCCACGTTCCACTCCGCCCCGCCGACGGTCATCTGCAGCGCGTCGGCCTGCTCCAGCCGCATGTGGTCGGGCGGCGTCAGACGGATCATCGCCTCGCCGAACGTCAACAGATCCCAGTCCATCGCCTTCCTCCGTGAGCGCTGTTCCGGCCGGCAACGATACCGCCCCGTCGGACATGCGTCAACACGACGCCTCACCGCCGGGCGGCGGAGCGGGCCATCGCTATGCGGCCGGTGCGGACCATCTCGCGGATGCCGTAGGGGCGCACCAGGTCCAGGAATGCTTCGATCTTCTCCTCGGTGCCGGCCAGCTCGACCATCACCTCGTTGTGGCCCACGTCCACGATGCGCGCGCGGAATATGTCCACCAGCTCCAGTATCTCGCTGCGCCGGCTGACCGGGGAGTGGATCCTGACCAGGGCCAGGTCGCGCTCCACGTGCGGCATGCCCCGGAAGTCGCGCACCTTGACCACGTCTATGAGCTTGTCCAACTGCTTGCGGACCTGTTCGAGGATGGCCTCGTCGCCGGCCACCACGATGGTCATGCGGCTCAGGTCGGGCTTCTCGGTCTCGCCGACGGCCAGGGAGTCTATGTTGAAACCCCGGGCGCTGAACAGGCCCGAGACGCGGGCCAGGACGCCCGGCCGATTGGCCACCAGGGCGCTGATGATGTGTTTCTGCGTCTGCATGAGTGTCTCCCTCGGCTATGGGATGTCGGCCGGCGCTCAGGCCATGCCGCTTATCATCCGGTCTATCGCCTGTCCGGCGGGCACCATGGGGAAGACGTTCTCCTCGGGCGCCGTGTGGAAGTCTATCAGAACGGGGCCGTCGTCCACCTCCATGGCCTGCTGCAGGGCGCCGCTGACGTCGTCGGAGTCTTCCACCAGGATGCCCTCCGCACCGTAGGCCCGTGCCACGGCGACGAAGTCCGGATTGCCCTCGGCCAGGTGGGTATGCGAGTAGCGGCGGTCGAAGAACAGCTCCTGCCACTGGCGCACCATGCCCAGGTAGCCGTTGTTGAGCAGGGCGATCTTGACCGGCACACGGTTGACCACGGCGGACTTCATGCGGGAGATGTAGCGCTGCATCGGCTCCGATTGGATCCCGGCAAGATCGTAGCCCACGCTC
>JAWOFB010000049.1:0-2860 GCA_046482445.1 Ectothiorhodospiraceae bacterium
GGCGAATTGAGCTTGTAGCGGAGTGCGCGCGGGTGATCCAGGGAGTCGCGCGGGTACAGAGCCAGGTCGATGGGCGGCCCCACCGAGAGATTACTGCGCATGGTGGAGTCAATGGAGACCAGGGCGCACCGGGCGGCATCCTCCAGGGACAGTCCCGGCGTGATGATGCGGTCGAGAATGGGCTTGCCGTACTTGGTCTCACCGATTTGCAGGAAAGGCTGCTCGTCCGAGCAGGTAATGAAATTACCCTGGGGATAGATCAAAAACAGCCCCGGTGGCTGCGCCCCGATCTGCCCGCCCAGAATGAAACTCGCCTCCAGCGAGACCCGGCCGCCGCTGGGCGCTTCCGGCGTATGCCGGGCCTGCACCTGCTGGCTGACCTGGCCCACGTGCTCGGCCGCTTCGGTCATATAGCCGGCGCTGCGCAGCGGACCGCCGTGTTCCATGGCCTCGCGCTGGAGTCGCGTCACCACGGCCTGGGTGGTGGCCAGATTCCCGGCGCTGAGCAGAACGAAGGTCCGGTCGCCGGACCAGACAAAGGTGTGCAGCTTGGGATAGCTGTTGATGTGGTCCACGCCGGCGTTGGTGCGCGAGTCCGAGGCAAAGATCAGCCCGGCGTTCACGGCGGCGGCAAGGCAGTACGTCATGGCATCCTCGTGAACCGGGAAGGGATTCGCTCCCGCCGGTGGGCGGCCGTGAATCCCTTTGACCTGCAGATTGCTCGCACCGGAGCGGCTGCGTCAAAACGAAGCCGTCAGCACGCCCTGAATATTCAAGGGTTGCCCCCCGGGATCGCCGCTGGGGTCGGCCGCCACGAACTGGACGCTGGCATCCAGCCAGGACGCGAAGCGCCAGCCGCTGTGCAGGCCAACGGTGAGGTCCAGGTTTTCGGCGTCGGCCGGGCCACGCACCCGCGACATCCCAAGCCGGCCACCCAGATACAGGTGCTCGCCCAGGAACCGGCTGAAGCGATAGAACACGCCGTTCATACGAACCCGTTGGGTCACACCGGGCGCGGTTTCCGGCTCGGTCATGGATACGGCGTTCTCGACGCCGAGCTCGAACAGCCAGTTACCGCCATCCGGCTGGCGCAGAAACGCCCGGTAGGTCAGCTGCACCGTGCGCACAGTGCCGCTGTCGCCATTGCCCTCGTCCTCGTCGGCGTACAGCTGTTGCCCGGCACCCAGGCCGACACCCCATCTGGTGGTGACGCGCGACTGCGGATCCGCCAGTTCCACGGGCGGGACGTCCTCCTGGGCGCCGGCGGGGATGGCGGCGCCAGTGAGCATCGCGGTCGCGAACAACACGAGTCGGCACAAGTTTGTCATAGCCGCGGGATTGTGTGGGACGCCACCGGGCATGGCAAGTCGACTTGCTCATGTATAATCCGGCCGATCCGGAACGGAGGGAGACCATGGCCAATGCGGACGACAGCGGCGCCGGACTGACGGAGCTGCCTGAATGGCAAGTGCTGACTGAACACGCCCGGGAGTTGCGGTCCCAGCGAATCCGATCCCTGTTCGAAGCCGATGACCAGCGCTTTGAGCGTTTCAGCGTCGCCCACGGCGATCTCCTGCTGGACTTCTCCAAGAACCTGGCCACGCAGACCACCCTCGAACACCTGTTCGCCCTGGCCCGGCGGCGCGACCTGGACGGCTGGACCGTGTCGCTGTTCCGTGGCGCCCCCGTGAACACCACGGAACACCGCGCCGCCCTGCACATGGCCCTGCGCAATCGCGACGGCGTCATGGACGCGGGCAGCGGCGATGTCATGCCGGCCGTCGAACGCGAACGCCAGCGGATGCGGCAGCTCGTCGAGCGCCTCCACAGCGGCACTTACCGAGGCAGCACCGGGCGCCCCATTACCGACGTGGTCAACATCGGCGTCGGCGGGTCGGACCTGGGCGCGGTCATGGCGACCGAAGCGCTGGCAGCGTATCGCACCGATGCCGTGCGCGTGCACTTCGTCAGCAGCATCGATGGCGTCCACATAACGGATGTCCTCCAGCAGCTGGCCCCGGAGACGACGCTGTTCGTCATCTCGTCCAAGTCGTTCACGACGCTGGAGACCATGACCAACGCCGAGGCGGCCCGGGATTGGCTTCGGAGCCGAATCGCGGAGCCGGACGCGCTGGCGCAGCACCTCCTGGCGGTGTCCACCAGCGAGCAGGCCATGGCGGATTTCGGTATCCCCGAGGCCAACCGTTTCCGCATCTGGGACTGGGTCGGCGGCCGCTACTCGCTCACCTCGGCCGTCGGCTTACCGGCAGCCATCGCCCTGGGCATGGACCACTTCGAGGCCCTGCTCACGGGATGCCGCGAGATGGACCAGCACTTTCGCAGTGCCCCCATGGCGGCGAATCTACCGGTGATCATGGGTCTACTGGGCGTTTGGCATACTAATTTCCTGGACGCGAAAGCCCACGCCATCCTGCCCTACGATCAACGGCTGCACCGTTTCCCGGCCTATCTGCAGCAGCTGGAAATGGAGAGCAACGGCAAGCGCGTCACGCGGCACGGCACGCCCGTGGACTACCACACGGGGCCTGTGGTCTGGGGCGAGGTCGGGCCCAACGCCCAGCATTCCTTCTACCAGCTTCTCCACCAGGGCACCCGCACGGTGACTGTTGATTTTCTGGTTCCCGTGCACGGCTCGGGAGCGTATCCCCAGCAGCACCGGCTCGCCGTGGCCAACTGCCTCGCCCAGAGTCGCGCCCTCATGGAAGGCCAGGACGCCGAACAGGTGCGGGCGGAGATGACCGGCATCGGTGCGTCGGCCGAAGCCGTCGAGACGGCGGTGCCACACAAGGTCCACCCGGGGAACAAATCCAGCAACACCCTGATGTTCCACCGGCTCGAC
>JAWOFB010000128.1:0-2883 GCA_046482445.1 Ectothiorhodospiraceae bacterium
GCCCGGCGCTCCATGGGTGCCGGCACCGGGCCCAGCAGTAGCACCTCCTCGCCGGCCAGGGGTTCGCCGGCCCGGCGCAGGGCATCGAGAAACGCCCGCGGGGCATCGGCGTCCACCGCCTCGGCGCGGATCAGGGCCATGTGGCTGTAGGGCGGCAGGGCGGCCTCGCGGCGTTGCTCCAGCAATCCCCGGGCGAAGCGACCGTAGCCGTCGCGCAGCAGGGTGTCGAGTAACGGGTGCTCCGGGTGATGCGTCTGGATGAGTACCTCGCCCGGGCGCTCCCGCCGGCCGGCGCGTCCCGCCACCTGGGTGATCAGCTGGGCCATGCGCTCCGGCGCGCGGAAATCCGCCCCGAACAGCCCGCGATCACAGTCCAGGATGGCGACCAGGGAGATGTCCGGCAGGTCGTGTCCCTTGGCCAGCATCTGGGTGCCCAGCAGGATCCGCCCGCGGCCGTGGCGGGCGTCCTCCAGCAGCGCGCCCATGGCGCCTTTGCGGCGGGTACTGTCGCGGTCGATGCGCAGGACACCGGCGTCGGGGAAGCGCGTGGCCAGGGCCTGCTCCAGTTTCTCCGTGCCCTGGCCCACGTCGCGCAGGTCGGCGCTGCCGCACTCGCCGCAGCGGCGGTCGACGGCGCGCTCGTGGCCGCAGTGGTGGCAGCGCAGGCGGTGGTCGCGCTGGTGCCAGGTCAGGCGCGCGTCGCAACGCGGACAGCCGGCGATCCAGCCGCAGTCGTGGCAGAGCAGGACCGGCGCATAGCCGCGCCGGTTGAGAAACAGCAGCACCTGGCCGTCGGAATCCAGGTGGGCCTGCATGCGCTGGTGCACCGGGCGCGCGACCCCGGCCTCCAGGGGCTGGCCGCGCACATCCAGCAGCTCCATGCGCGGCGGCTGCGCCCCGCCGGCGCGCCGGGGCAGGGGCAGCAGGTGGTAGCGGCCCGCCAGGGCATTGCCGAGGCTCTCCAGCGACGGCGTGGCCGAACCCAGGACCAGCGGGATGCCCAGGTCCCGGGCGCGGACCGCGGCCAGGTCGCGCGCATGGTAGCGAAACCCTTCCTGTTGTTTCAGCGAGGGGTCGTGCTCCTCGTCGATGATCACCAGGCCGGGTCGGGCCAGCGGCGTGAACAGGGCAGACCGCGTGCCGATCACGGCCTGGGCCTCGCCGTCGGCGGCGGCCAGCCAGGCATCCTGGCGCTCGCCATCGGCCAGGCTGGAGTGCAGGACCGCGACGCGCCCGGGCACGCGGGCGTTGAATCGTTCAATGAGCTGCGGTGTGAGCCCGATCTCCGGCACCAGCACCAGCACCTGCTCGCCCCGGGCAAGCACCGCGTCCACCGCCGCCAGGTAGACTTCGGTCTTGCCGCTGCCGGTGACGCCCTCGAGCAGGTAGACCGCGAATGCGCCCAGGCTCTCGGTGATCGCGTTCGCCGCACTGGCTTGCGCGTCGTTGAGCGCCGGCGGCGCCACGGTGTCGCGCTCCGCCGGGCGCACGGGCGCCACCAGTCCGCGCTGGTGGAGGGTGCGAAGCGCCGCGCGCCAGTCCCCCTCCAGGTCGGCCAGGGCGGCCACCGGGAGTCCCGCCGGGCTGGCCGCCAGGCGCTCCAGCACATCCGCCTGGCGCGGGGCGCGGCGGCGCAAGCGGTCCGGCTCCTGTTCGCGTCCCGCGGCGGTGATCTGCCAGTAGCCCGGTGGCCGCCGTGTCGCCCCATGGCCGCGGCGCAGCGGCGTCGGCAGGCAGCCGGCGAGGACCTCGCCCGGGGGATGGTGGTAGTAATCCGCCGCCCAAAGGGCCAGGCGCAGCAGTTCGTCCGGCAGGATCGGGGTGTCGTCCAGGATCTGCTCGATGCGCTTGAGTTGCCCCCGGGGCACCGATGCCGCCCGGGGCGGGCCGCTGACCACGCCGGTGACGTGCCGGCGGCCGAACGGCACGCGCACACGCACGCCCGGCGGCGGCAGGGTGCCGTCGCTGGGTGGCAGGTAGTCCAGGCTGCGGTCCAGCGGCGCGGGGACGGCCACCGGCACAACGTCCGGATCGGTCATGGGTGTTCGGGCTCGCGGCTACCGGCGTGGGTGCCGAGTCTACCGGGAGCTCGGGGTCCGCGTCGCCGCTCCGGGCGATTGTCGCGTCTGATCAGGCGGATAGGTGAACCATCCACAGAACTTGTGGATAAAATTGTGGACAGCCCTGCGTGGCCGCGCCCAAAACCTTGTTTCGCCGGGAGCAGCTCTGGATTGTTCAAAAACTCCCCAACTCGCAGAAAGATTGAATAAACAGGAATTTACGTTTGTCCAATGCATTTGTCGCGGACTAACGACGGGGCCGATCCAGGTCCCGGCCGTCACTTTGCTGTTTGTGCATAACTCGCGTGTTGTCAAGTCCGCATCGGGCCCGGCTATACTGCGTCCATGTCTGCAACGACACCCGACCACGCGCTCCTTGCTGCCGTCCTCGACGCCGTGCGTGAGCAACCGCGGGGTCAAACGGAGCACACGCTGTTGCGACGGCTCGCCGACCGCAACGTAGCGCCGTTCGCGGGTGCGCGACTGGATCAGCCGCTGGAGCTGTTCCGCGCGCACTTCCTGCTGTTCCACTGTCTCTACCGGCTGCGGGATCAACTCGTCCACCGCGGCGAGTGGCTGGGAATTCACTGCTTGGAGATCGCCCTGGCGCCGCTGGAGGCCGATCCGGGTACCCCGGGGGATGGGCGCACGGTCGCTGCTGCCGACCCCTTGCGGAGTTACTACCTGGATCTAGGCAACCTGGAGTACATGGGTGACGCCACGGGCGAGCCGTCGCCAGAAGTCACTGAGCATGGCCTCGACCGTGGCGGGATCCATGGACTCCACGTTGCCTAGATCCAGGTTGTAACTCCGCAAGGGGGGG
>JAWOFB010000137.1:0-5849 GCA_046482445.1 Ectothiorhodospiraceae bacterium
CCCCGGCGCGAGGAGCGCACCCTGCTGCGTCATCCGGTCGCGGGGCTGGTTCTCCTGATCGTCAAGAACGCCCTGGACGCTGTCCTGGTCCTGGCCGGCATCGCCATGCTGGTACTTCCCGGCCAGGGGGTGCTGACCATCCTGGCGGGGCTGACACTCATGAACTTCCCGGGCAAATACCGGGTGGAGCGCTGGCTCATGAGCCGGCCGGCCGTGTTCAACGCCGTGAACTGGCTGCGCCGGCGGGCCGGGCGGCCGCCGCTGGAGCTTTGAGAGGATACTGGCACCGCAATCCGCACTTTGGCCCGGGAACAGTCCAGAGACCGCGTCAGGGGCGGGTTTCCGGGGCCTGATGGGCAGGGTCCGTGACCACAACCTGGTGCGCCAGGGCCATGTGCTCGCGCCGCAGGGTCATGACCACCCGGGCGGTGGCGGTCTCCCAGGCGACGAGCAGCGACAGCTTGCCGCCGGCGAGCGCCATGCCCTCCATGTCGGTCTGCTCCCGCAAGCGCTCGCTACGCCAGTCGCGCACGACGCGTTCCGGCTCGCCGTAGGCTGCCTCCAGCTCCCGGCGCAGCCGGCGAAAATCGCGCACGAACGCCTGCGGGTCGGCGTGCGCGGCGCGGTTGAAGTAGCGCACCTGGTACAGGCCGCCGTCATCGAAGCGCTGGTTCACGGTGACCGGGAGACCCCGCCATTGCGCGTGCAGCGTCCGGCGCCCGGGTGTCTCGATGATGGTATCGCCCTCTCCGGATAGCGCCTCCCGATCGGCTCCCCACGGATGACGCGGGTCAGCGGCATCCGACGCCGCGCCCGGGCCGGCCACAAGGGCGGCCACGGTCAGCAATGCCGGGAGTGCGAGGCGTTTCCACATGCGCCTAGCGTACGCGGGCGGGCGACCAACTGTCACCGCGCCGGTGCCCCTCACGCGGTGATGTGCTCCAGGGCCAGGTTCGCCTGGTCGCCAAAGTGCAGGATGCTGGCCACGGCCTCGGCGTCCAGCAGGCGCTGGCTGGGGATGCGGTCGACGTGGATCAGGCCGATGGCGCGCCCCCGGATCACCAGTGGTGCCAGCACGGCGTCGAGACCGCCGATCCCGCGCTGAAACCTGCTCGCGGCGCGCGCCAGCGGGTCCGACGACTCCAGGTCCATGAGCTGGAGCTGGCGCTGCTGCTGCAATACCCGTCGCACCACCCCGAGTTCGGGCTCCGCCAGATCCCCGCCGAGGACGCCCGTCACCGTGCCGTCGGTATCGCCCACGGAATACTTCACGCGCAGCCCTGTGAGGGACTGGTTGTAAATGGCGATCAGGGTGCGGTCCAGGCCAACGCCGCGGTGCAGTCCCTCCATGATCATTTCCAGCACCGTGTGCGTATCCGGCTGGTCGCGCATGACCACCGACAGTTCGCGCAGGATCTTGAGCTGCAAGACCGGCGCCGGCTCGTGCACCGCCGGCGGCTCCGGGGCGGCCTCGCGCGGGGATTGCTCGCTGGGGGTCGGAATGCCGAACGCCTCGGCGACGCGCGTGCTCTCGTCGCGGGCCTGCGCCACAAGCTCCAGAAAGCGCGTCTCCGGGATGCCCACGGCACCGGCGAAGCGCCGGATACCCGCGCCGGTGTCCTTGGAGTGCCAGCCGTTGTCCCGGATCAGCGACTCCAGGCGCTGGCCCGTGCGGATGCAGCCGATGGGGCCCTGGGTGGCGTCCTGGCGGGCCTGGAGGGCGTTTTCCACCAGTTCGCCCAGGTGCCAGTTGCGCGCCAGATGGCCGGCGAGCTGACGCAACGGGAATCCCAGCACTTCCCGCTCAATAACCGGCGCGGGGCGGTCATCCGTGGCCAGTGCCTGCTCCATGGCCCGGGCACCAGCCTCGTCGGTGAAACACCAGAACGCCATGTCCCCGAGGCGCTGCAGCAGACCCGCGACGAACACCGCCTCCGGCTCCGCCATCCCCTGCTCGCGCGCCAGCAGGCGCGCCTGAGTGGCCACAAAGACCGACTCCCGCATGATGCGCAACAGCCGCTCGCGGGTGGCGCCGTGGAGCAGGGCGTCGAGAACGGTGAGAGAGACCCCGATGGTGCGCACGGTCTCGAAGCCCAGCAGCACAATGGCCCGGCTCACGGTGCTGATCTCCTGGCCCGTGCGATTGAACGAGACACTGTTGGCCGCCCGCAGCACCCCCGAGGTCAGCGACGGGTCCTGGAGGACCACCGTCGCCAGATCGCGGGTGGAGGACTCGGTATCCGCGGCGATGCGGCAGAGCTGCTGCACGGACTGGTTGAGCACCGGCAGGTCCCGGTCGGCGAGGGCCGCCAGCCAGTGCTCCAGGGCTTCCGTGGTCTGCCGGGTGTCACCGTTCATGGCGCGCAGTGTACGCACACGACGCGCAGCCTGCCGTGCCTGTGTCACACACCGCCGGCTGCCGCCGCCGCCTAACCGGCGTATCATGGGGGTTTGTGGTCACGTGCAGGGAGAACACCATGACCGAAGCCCGCGGCCCCGGCAGCGTCGCCGCCTGGCCGGACCTGGGTCGCACCGAGCGTTGGCTGCTGCGCCACTACGGCGCCGCAGCCGGCTGGCACCGCCAGGTCCACCGGTTGATCCCGGTGCTGTTCGCATTCAGCGCGCTGGTCTGGCTGTTTGCTCCCGCTGGCTGGATGGCCGCCATGACGCCCTGGGTGGGCGCCGTGGCGCTCGCGGGAGCGGGCGTCTATCTGGCACGGGTAATTATCGTGACCGGGCGCGCCACCCTGGACCTGGCCGCCTGGCAGGGCACGGCGGATCGTGCCGCCATCCGGCACCTGCGCCGGGCCCTGCTGGAAGCCCTGGCCATGGCCGCCGCGACGGTGGCCCTGGGGCTGGCGTTCCTGGTGCTCGGCTTGCAGATCGCGGCGGATGTCGCGGACCCCCGGGGCTTCGCGACGCTCTGGGCCCTGTGCCTGGGTGGCTTCTTCCTGTCGCTTTTTGTCGGCGAGCTGTTCATGCGCCTGGTGGACGAACTCCCGAACCCGGATGCACCAGCCCTGACAGCCCCGGGAACCGGCGCCGGTCCCGAACGGCATGCAACCGAGGAGGCGTGATGGCGGAGACACTGGTCCTTGTGGTCATTGCGGGTGTCATCGGCGGCATCGCCTGGCTTCGCTTCCGCCAGGGATCCGGTGCAGCCGGTGGCGACGACGCCCTCACCCGGGCCTGTCTCGGCGACCGGGAGCAGGCACAACGCCTGGAGGATCTGGAACACGCGCGGGCGAATGAAACGCTGTCGCGAAAGCAGGCGCGCGAGCGCGCCCGCCTGCGCCTGCTGGATGACCGGTCCCGATAAGGGCACGGTGATCATTGACATAAACAATGGCAATTGCCTAATGAATCGGCAACATTTACCGTTACGCTGTGCAAATGTTGTACAGGACCATGACTCGCAGCTGCCGAAAGCAGCCGCGTCGCCGGGAATCAACACCGCGTAACGCGGGTGCGTCGCCCGACGGCCAACGCGACGGCGGCCCCGGCAATGCACACTGGACCCAACCCCACGCTGCGACCGCCTCCCGCGGGAGGCAACGGTACGGCGACCCCGCCGCCAATGGAGACAATTCATGCGCTACACCGCCCGCGAAGGCTTCCGCCACGACAGCACGCCCCGGCTCGGGATCCTGGTCGCCAACCTGGGCACTCCGGATGCACCCACGGCCCCGGCCCTGCGCAAGTACCTGGCCCAGTTCCTGGGTGATCCGCGCGTCATCGAGCTGCCACGCATCCTCTGGCGCGCCATTCTCCACGGCATCGTCCTGCGAACGCGGCCCAAGAAATCCGCCGCCGCCTATCAGGAGGTGTGGAGCGACGACGGCTCGCCGCTGCTCGCCACCGGCAAATCCCAGGTTGCGGGGATTCAGGAGCGACTCAACGAGCGCCTGGAGGGTCCCGTGGCCGTGGAACTGGCCATGCGCTACGGCAGCCCGTCCATGGCCGAGGGCCTGCGCCGCCTGCGGGACGCCGGCGCCGAGCGCCTGGTCGTCCTGCCCCTGTACCCCCAGTACTCCGGGACGACCACCGCTTCCACCTTCGACGCGCTGGCGGACGAACTCAAGCAATGGCGCTGGATCCCGGAGCTGCGCTTCATCGGCCAGTACCACGACGACGCGCGCTACATCCGCTGCCTCGCCAACAGCATCCGCGAGCACTGGGAGGAACACGGGCGCGGCGAGAAGCTCGTGTTCTCCTTCCACGGCACGCCCAAGCGCTATCTGCTCAACGGCGACCCGTACCACTGCCAGTGCCGCAAGACGGCGCGTCTGACCGCCGAGACGCTGGGCCTGGGCGACGACGAGTGGCTGGTGAGCTTCCAGTCGCGCTTCGGCAACGAGGAGTGGCTCAAGCCCTATACCGACGAGACCGTCTCCGAGATGGCGCGCAATGGCTTCAAGCACATCGACGTGATCTGCGCCGGGTTCTCTGCGGACTGCCTGGAAACCCTGGAGGAGATCGAGGGCGAGAATGCGGAGTATTTCACGGAAAACGGCGGTGAGGCCTTGCGCTACATCCGCTGCCTGAACGACCGCCCGGATCACCTGGACATGCTGTCCGCACTCATCATGGAGCATGCCCAGGGCTGGCCCGAGGCCGGCGGCCCGCCGCGTGGCCTCCGGGACCCGCAGGCCACCCGGGAACGCGCGGAGGCTCTGGGCTCCGAAGTGTGAACGGCGGCCTTGTCAACGGGTCGTCGATCACTCAACCTCGTCATGGAGCGACGACGGCTCTGGCGTCCGTAAGGGCCCGTTGCGCCAGGGACACGCGGACGAACCCACACGGCAGGCAGCCCGCCTGCCGCAAGTGAGCGAGACAACCCATGACAGGCACCTGGCGCTGGCTGCTGGCGGCGATGGTGGCGTGGACCATTGCTGCGCCCGCCGCCGAGATGACACCCAGCGAACGCGAGCCCAGCGACGCCGACGAGCCGGTTGTCACGCTGGTGCAGGGCGGCGACGAGACCACCCTGTCGCTGGCCGACATCGAGCAGTCGCTGACGCTCTTTGACACCGAGCTGGAGCATTTCGAGGGCCCCAGCGGCACGTTCACGGGTGTGCGTCTGCGCGATCTGCTGGCAGAGCACGGCCTGGACGAGGCCCGCCGGGTGCGCCTCACCGGGTCCGACGGCTACACCATCTTTCTCGACCGCGAGGAGATCGAGGCCAAGGAGCGGCTTTTGGCAACGCGTCTGGATGGCGAGCCCATCCCGGCTGATGCCTTTGGACCGCTGATGCTCATGGTGCCCGCCGAGGCGGACGCGGCACTGGCGGGCGAGACCTCGGTGACCAAATGGATCTGGGCCGTGACCACCATTAGCGGCTCATGATCTCGCGCCAGCGTCTCACACCCCTCCTCGCCGGCGTCTACGCGGTGGTGTGTCTGGTTGTTCTGGGGGCGATCACGCTGTTCGCGCTCAACCACAGCCAACACGTCGGTGCCGACTACACCGGCTATGCCAGCAATCTCGTACGCGGCCAGGCGGAGACCCTGCGCCTGCACGACATCCTGCAGGCGCTGGAGGACCATCCCGACGATTTCCACCGCGAGCAGCTTCTGGGTGTGCTCGACAATGTCCGCGCGCGCAAGCGCAGCACGCGCCACGGCCTGAGCCGTCACGACCTGGCCGCCAGCGAGTATCGCCAACTGCTGCGCGAGTTCGACACCGTCGACGAGCAACTCCGTACCCTGGAGACCCTCGCCGAGGACGCCGTGGACGACCCGGAAGCCCGGAATGCCCTGCTCGAAACCGGCTTTGCGGTGGAGCGGGAACTGGCCTACGTCTACAGTGAACTACACGCGCTCAACCAGGCCGGTGCCGGGGAGCAGCA
>JAWOFB010000175.1:0-3904 GCA_046482445.1 Ectothiorhodospiraceae bacterium
CATGATCGAAACCACCATCCGCGAATTCGTGTCACGCCAGGAGCTTTTCCGGGATCTGCACACGCGGTTCCTCAACCAGCTGGTGGAGTCCGCCCGCTGTCGGACACTGGCCGAGAACGACATCCTGTTCCGCCATGGCGATGCCGCGGACCATTTCTACCTGCTGCGCAGCGGCCATATCACGGTCGAGATCCCGGCGATCGAGGGCCCACGTCTGGAGGTTCAGAAGCTCGGGCCAGGCCAGGTCCTGGGCTGGTCCTGGCTGATCCCGCCGTACCAATGGAATTTCCAGGCCCGCGCGCTGGAAGAGAGCGAGGTTGTCGAGTTCGACGGGGCAACGATCCGGCAGCAATGCGAGGACGATCCGGCGTTCGGCTATGAAGTGCTCAAGCGCTTCTCCAACCTCATGTCCGCGCGCCTGGAGGCCGCCCGCCGACGCATGATGGAGGAGTGGAAGCCGGCCGGCTTCGCCTGAGCCCACAGGACCAACCGGGGCATCGGGCCACTCGGCACCATGCGGTAGTTGCACCCGACGCGGGCGACGGGCAGGCTCGTGCGCCCGTTACTGCTGCGGCCCCGACCATGTCCGCGAAAACGCCTGCCCACTTCGACGTCGTCATCATCGGCGGCGGTGCCGCCGGATTGATGTGTGCGCTCGAAGCCGGGCGTCGCGGACGCCGCGTCCTGGTCATCGAGCGTGCCGAGCGTTGCGGCAAGAAGATCCTCATGTCCGGCGGCGGGCGCTGCAATTTCACTAATCTTCACGTCGAGCCCGATCGTTTTCTGTCGGCCAATCCGCATTTCGCCAAGTCGGCGCTGGCGCGCTACACCCAATGGGATTTCATCGCCCTGGTCGAGGCCCACGGCATTGCGTATCACGAGAAGGAGCTCGGCCAACTGTTCTGCGACGACTCGTCGAAGCAGATCGTCGCCATGCTGCTGGCCGAATGCGAGCAGGCCGGTGTGCACATCGAGGTCAACAGCGAGGTCACGGAGGTGCACCGGGAAGGCCCGGGCTTCCACCTGCAGACCACGCTCGGGCCGATCGACTGCGAGGCGCTGGTCGTCGCCAGTGGCGGCCTGTCGATCCCGAAGATGGGGGCCACCGGCTTCGGCTACCAACTGGCCCGGGATTTCGGCCATGCAGTTCGGCCCACCCGCGCCGGGCTCGTGCCCTTCACCTTCGACACCGGGCCGCCGCGGGGCTTCACCGACCTGAAGGGGGTGTCGCTGCCCGTGCGTGCCAGCTGCAACGGCCGGGCCTTCGACGCCGGCATGCTGTTCACCCACCGCGGTCTCAGCGGCCCGGCCATGCTGCAGGTGTCGTCATACTGGGAGCCCGGCGACGCGATCCACGCGGACCTGCTCGCCGGCGTCGATGCCGAGGCCTGGCTGCTGGCGCGCAAGCGCGAGCGCCCGGCGGCAGAGCTGCATACCGTACTGGGAGAAAAGCTGCCGAAACGTCTGGCCCAGCGGCTGTGCGAGCTGACGGCTCTGGCCCGCCCGCTGCATCACATCCCCGACCGCGAGCTGGCAGCGCTGGCCGCACGCCTGCGTGAATGGACCTTCCGGCCGGCCGCGACAGAGGGTTACCGCACGGCCGAGGTGACACTGGGCGGCGTCGACACGAACGAGCTGTCATCGGCGACGATGGCATCGAAGCGCGTACCCGGGCTCTACTTCATTGGCGAGGTCGTCGACGTCACCGGGCATCTGGGCGGCTTCAACTTCCAGTGGGCGTGGGCGTCCGGCCACGCGGCCGGGCAGGTGGTTTAGCAGGCAGCGTTACTGCACGTCCGGATCCGCGAGCGTGTCGATATCGTGGAATATCCCGGGATCGTCCGTGGCAAAACGCATTAGCTCAGCCTCGTGTGCGCGGACGATCGGGCGTGCGCTCTGGTCACCGCCCAGCGCAGCCAGGGCCACCTCCTTGCCCGCGTCACGCCAGGCAGCCGCCTGTTCCAGCACCGCGTCCGTTGATGGGGCCGTGGGAGTTGAATCTGGCGACATCGACGTCTCTCTCGGTATCGGGGCAGTATGGTCCCGTGCCGGAGCGCGATGCGCACGCGTGCGCCCGACCCGCGCACGCGCCACGACATCGCCGCCTCCGCAATGCTCCGAGTGTACCCCGAGGGCCTGCTAGACTGAACCGCACCGGAGCGTCTGGGAGGCGCAACCGGTTGGTGATCCGAGGAGGAGGACACAATGAGCCACGAACAAGTACAAGCCGGCGCCGGCTGGCGCTGGATCACGCATGGGTGGTTCCTGTTCACGCGTCAGCCCGGCAGCTGGGTTGCCATGGCGCTGATCATGGTCGTGCTGTATCTCATCCTGAGCTGGATCCCGCTGCTGGGCGTCCTCGCGGCGGCGGTGATCGGACCCGCGCTGTTCGGCGGCCTGTATCACGGTGCGCGCGAGCTGGACGCCGGCCGAGAGTTGGAGATCCTGCATCTGTTCCAGGCATTCCGGGATTCGAACCGCACGGGTCCGATGCTGATGCTCGGCCTGGTGCCGCTGGCGGCCGCCTTCATCTCCACGCTGTTGTCCGCGCTGCTGTTCGCTGACGGCGATGTACCATCGATGATGGCGATAGTCGCCTACCTGATCGTGACCATTGCGGTCAGCCTCGCATCCGGTGCGCTTCTGCTGTTCGCCATCCCCCGTGTCATGCAGGGTCTGGCGACACCGGTGGATGCGGTACAGCAGAGCGCCGTCGCCGTGCGCGACAGCCTTGGAGCCTTTCTGGTGCTGGCAGCGGTCTATTTCGGTCTGGCGATACTCGCGACCCTACCGCTCGGCCTGGGTTTCCTGGTCCTGCTGCCGGTCATGGCGGGGGCCGTCTGCGCGGCCCACAACGAGATATTCGCGGAGCGTCGGCGCGACACCGACACCGTGGAAGACCCGCCGGCATCCTGACGGCGGGCCGCTACAGCAGGGCCGCTGGGCGCTTGCCGGCGCTCAGCGGGCCCAGCGCGCACGCATGCGCATCAGTGTCCAGCCTATGGAAACGGCGGCGGCCGCCAGGGCGGCCGCGCGCAGAACCTCGCCGAGCGTCAGCGTTGCCGCCACCTGCAGGTCCGGTGCCAGCAGGCGCGCCGCCGTGGCTGCACTGAGCAGGGTGAAGGTGGCGATCAGCGCCAGATAATAGGGCTGACGACGGCGCACCCACAGCCAGGTGAACGCACCCAGGTGGACAAGGAATATCACGAGCAGTGCGAATTCCATCAGCGGTTGCCCCATGATTCACGTGCGGCGGCGACATGCAGCCGGCGACATGGTATTCCGGACTCGTGGCCCCGTCAGCCCCGGATATTGGCGGGCACACTCGATCGCACCGTCCGCGATGTGTACAGGCCGGCTCTGTCCCGGTGGCGGCAGACGCGGATTGGGCACAAACGGCTATCAACGGAGTGCCTGGGAGCGGTATCCTCGCAACCTCAACCCGATTGGTCCCGCCGTTGCCGATGATTGCAATCGGCCGGCGTCAGGCACGCAGTACCGGCTCAAGGAAGCCTCTTCACCGGAGGAGGAGGGTATGGTTCGAGTTCCCGATCACCGTAGCGGCGACACCACCGCGGCGGATTCACCTCGCGGGCACGAGGACCGCGCGCTCCCCCCGAATCTGCCGACACTGACCGGCTCTCGCACTGCCCGGCTGAGGGTCAGTTCATGACATCCGACCCGCGCATGCCGCCTCTGCACCGCCAGACCACCACCGTGGGCGAGGTCATGTCGTCGAGCCTGTTGCAGTGCAGCCCGACGACCGCGGTTGCAGAGGCCGCCCGTACCATGGCCCGTGAGCGCAAATCCTCGATTGTCGTCGTCGACGGCGGCAATGCCGTCGGCATCTGGACCGAGCGCGACGCCCTCGGCCACGACCTCGGCGATGAAGGTGCGCGTCGGC
>JAWOFB010000270.1:0-2590 GCA_046482445.1 Ectothiorhodospiraceae bacterium
CTCGAGACAAGTCGGCGGGACGTGCTGTTGCCAACACTCGATCGCGTCATCGAGGCCATTGAAGGCCTCGCGCACGAGCACGCCGATGTCGCCATGCTCGCGCGGACCCACGGTCAACCCGCCTCGCCGACAACACTGGGCAAGGAAATGGCGAACGTGGCTTACCGGCTCCAGCGCCAGCGCGCCCAGATCGCCTCCGTGCCGATTATGGGCAAGATCAACGGGGCCGTGGGCAATTACAACGCCCACCTGGCCGCTTATCCCGAGATCGATTGGCCGCTGTTCGCTCGGGGTTACGTCGAGGCCCTGGGTCTGAGCTGGAACCCGTACACCACCCAGATCGAACCTCACGACTACATTGCCGAGCTGTTCGACGCCGTGAGCCGGGCAAACACGGTGCTGCTTGATTTCAGCCGGGATATCTGGGGCTATATCGCCTGGGGCTATTTCAAACAGAACCCGGTTGCCGGTGAAGTCGGCTCCTCGACGATGCCTCACAAGGTCAACCCCATCGACTTCGAGAATGCCGAGGGCAACCTCGGGATGGCCAACGCCATGCACGACCACCTGGGCGCGAAACTGCCCATTTCGCGCTGGCAACGGGATCTCACCGACTCCACGGTTCTGCGCAACCTGGGGACCGGCCTCGCCCACTCGCTGATCGCGTACGAATCCCTGCTCAAGGGCATGGGCAAGCTGGCAGTCAACCACGAGCGTATTGCCGAGGATCTGGAAAGCAACTGGGAGGTGCTCGCCGAAGCCGTTCAGACCGTCATGCGACGCTACGGCGTACCGGAGCCCTACGAGAAGCTCAAGGAGCTCACCCGGGGCCACCGCGTGGATGCTGCCGGTATGCGTGCGTTCGTCGACAATCTGGAGTTACCCGAGGAAGCGCGGCGCACGCTGCGCGCTCTGACCCCGGCGCGGTATGTCGGCAATGCTGGCGAGCAGGCACGGGACGTCTGATCTGACTGTCCGAGCGTCTTGCCGGAGACGCATGGCAACAAGCGAAAGGAGGCCCAAGATGGCGTCGGATGACAACCGTTACCGCGTGAGCACGCCCCGCGAATGCGCCGCGGCCGTGGACGAGGTGCTGGCGCGGGCCCGTTACCGCGTGGACGTCCTGAGCCCGGAGCTGGATCCGGATCTGTACGATCGCCTGGAAGTGGTGGACGCCCTGCGTCAGGTTGTCGTGGTCGGCGGCAGGCGCGCACGCATCCGCATCCTGCTGCGCGACGGCAGCGCCGTGATGCGCCGTGGCCACCGCCTGGCGCGCCTGGCCCAGTCGCTAACCACGGCGATCGAAGTCCGTCGCTGTGCGGGTGACGATGCCCACGAAGACACGGCGTGCCTGATTGTCGACCGCTCCGACAGTATCAACTGGTCGGACGGTGCCGGTCACAGTGGCCAGGTCTGCCTGGAGACGCCATCAGTCGCCCGCAAGACCGAGAGCCTGTTCCTGGAGCGCTGGGAGCGTGCCCAGCCCGAGCCGGAGTTGCGCAAACTGAGGCTGTGACCATGATGGCGTCCGCCATTCGACTGCTGTTGATCCTGGTTCTGGCAACCGCACCCGTATGCCTTATCGCGGCGGAGGGCAACGGGATCCGGGAGGTGCCCGTCACCCAGGTACCGGCGGCGAACATCGTGGAACGGGTTCGCAGCCTTGTGGGCGGGGACATCGTCGTCATTCCGGCCCAGGGCAAGTTGCTTGTCCGCGGGTCCGAAGCTGACGCCGAGGCCGTTCGGGATGCGGTAGCCCGCCTGGATACACGGCCGGCGCGGCTGCGATTGACGCTGCGCAGCGGTTCACCGCGGTCATTGCGACGCGACGGGATCCGTTTCCGCGACGACGGCGTGCGCATCCAGGGAACCCGACGTCGTAATGAGAGCGATACCAACCAGACGGTGACGGGCTTATCCGGACAACCCATGCAGGTCCGTGTCGGCGAAGAGCGCGCCCGGACACTCCAGCGCCTGATCCTTGGTGGCAATCGCCCCGGGTTGGCGGAGCGCAAAGGGTATGTGACAGCCCAGCGGGGCGTGTTCGCGCGCCCCCAGCTCCACGGTGATTCGGTCACGGTGGAACTGGCGGCGACGCGGCAGGCGTTCAACGACCGCGGCGAGCGCAGCGGGGGCGAGGTTACGACCACCGTGCGCGGCTCACTGGGGGAATGGTTGCCTGTCGCGAGTAGCCGCCAGCAACGCCGGGAGGACCAGACGGACATAACGCGCCACCAGACGCGATCCGAAGACGATGGCACGGAGTGGTGGCTGCGTGTGGAACGAATCGAACGCTGACAACGACCGTTGTTTCTTCAACCGTGCCACAACCCCTGTAGCTGCGCACGGTTCAGGGCGAGCCACTGCAGGGCAATAATACTCATGGCGCTGGTGATACCACCGTTGTTGAGGCGCTCCAGGGCCTGGTCGCAGGGCAGGACGTGGGAGCGGATGTCCTCGCCCTCCCCTGCCAGCCCATGGATGCCACCGGCCTGGTCGGCATTCACGTGACCGCAGAACAGGCTACGGTCTCGTACCGTGGGGCTTGCACGACGATGGATGCTGTGCTGGAATATGCGTCTCAGCTCCG
>JAWOFB010000017.1:0-4117 GCA_046482445.1 Ectothiorhodospiraceae bacterium
TGGTAGTGGGGCCATCGACGTTCAACTTCGAGGCCGCGGCGGCGCAACTGGTCGCCCGGGACGCCATGGTGCGCGTCGCCGATGTGCACGAACTGGCGGCGACCGTGGTCAGCCTGCTCGGGCACCCGGAGCGGCGCGCCGCTATGGGCCGACAGGGTTGCGCCCTGATCGACGCCAATCGCGGGGCCACGGGACAGGTGAGAGACCTGGTGCTGCGTCACCTGCCGGCATAAGAGTCTGTTGGGGTGGCGGCAGGCGGGGCCTCCCCGGCCACCTGTGTCAGGCTTCGGGTTCGTCGCGGCCAGCGGACTCCAGGGCGTCCAGTCCCGAGGCATGTCGAACCACGGCACGGCGTAGCGGGGCAGGCGCACGCGCGGCGGCAACCAGCGCCGCGGTCCCCAGGCGACCGCCGGCGGGGCCGCCTGTGAACAGGCGGTTCATGGTGTCGGTGGCGGCCATCATGGCCAGAACCCGGGGCCGGTGTTCGCGCTCGTAGGCGCTCAGCACGGCGCCGAGACCCGGATCCCGCATCGCCTCAAACGCCGCCACAATGACTCCCGCCAGGCTCTCGACCCCCTGCAGCCCCAGGTTCAGGCCCTGGCCCGCGAGCGGGTGGATGGTGTGCGCGGCATCACCAACCAGGGCTACGCGTTCGCCCACGTAGCACGCTGCGTGCTGGCGCCGAATGGCGAAGCTGCCCCGGCCCAGGACGCCCTCGATGCCGCCCAGCTCGGCCGGGAAACTGTCCGTGATGACCGTGGCCAGGGCGGCGTCGTCCAGTGATTCCAGGGTGCGGACCGTATCCGGGTCCGCGTACCAGACCAGCGAGGCGTGGGAGCCGCACAGCGGCAGAAAGGCTTGCGGGCCGGTATCGGTGAAACGCTGCCAGGTGATGTCCTGCTGGGGCAGGGTGGTCGTGACGTTGGTGATCAGGGCGCGCTGGTCATAGTCGTGACTGTGGACCGGGATTCCCGCCAGGGCACGTACCTGCGAGCCGGCCCCGTCGGCAGCCACCAGCAACCCGGCGTCGATCCGCGCGCCGCTGTCGAGTTCAATGGTGATGCCGTCCTCGCGGGGTGTCAGGGCCACCGGGCTGGCCGGGGCGATCCAGTCCACCGCGGGCAGGGCGTCCAGGGTGGCGTGCAGCGCACCCACCAGCACCCGGTTCTCGACAAACCAGCCCAGCGGGTCGAAGCCGGCTTCTGCCGTATCGAAGGTGACTGAGCCGCCGTGCTCGCTCCAGGCAGCCACCCGTCGAAACGGGCACAGGGCATCGCTGCCGATGCGCTGCCAGGCGCCCGCGCGCTCGATGAGCGCCGCACTGGCGCGATTGATGGACGATACCCGGAGATCGGGGCTGGTTGTCAGCGGGGTTGGCTCCGGCGGCCGTGCCTCGATGACAGCAACCTGTAGCCCCTGCTGGCCCAGTAGGGCCGCAAGCGTCGCCCCGACCATGCCGCCGCCGGCCACCGCCACATCCACGTGGTGTGCGTCCATTGCGGCGGTGTGCGGTGCCGCGGGCATGGCAGCAGCGGCCTCAGAAATCGAATTGATGGGAGCGGGGCGCGTTCACCAGCGGCGGCAGCCAGGTGTCGAACAGGCTCTCCGTGGCCCACTGGTCCTCGCCCACGCGCGTGATCAACAGCCCCTCCATGATCGGGGCCTCGCCGACGATCAGCACCAGCCGGCCGCCGATGGTCAGGCTGTGGTGAAAGCCCTGGTGGAGCTCGGGCAGACCGCCACCAACCACAACGGCATCGTAGCGATTGCCGTCGTTCCAGCCGGCTGCGGCGTCGCCTTGGGTGAGTGTGACGTTGCGGATGGCCTCGCGCTTGAGCCGGTCACCCGCCTGCTCGAGAAAGTCGTCGTACAGATCAACGCTGGTGACGTGACCGCCCAGCCGCGCCAGGCAGGCGGTGAGGTAACCGGAACCGGTGCCGATCTCCAGGATGCGCTCGTCGGGACCGAGTTCCGCGGCCTGGGCGATGCGCCCCTCCTGCTTGGGCGTGAGCATGACTTCATCGTGCCCCAGGGGCAGGTTCATGTCCGAGAACGCCAGGTTGCGCAGATGGTCCGGGACGAAGCGCTCCCGCGGCGTGTATTGCAGGACTTCAAGGACCCGCGGGTCCAGGACCTCCCAGGTCCGGATCTGCTGCTCCACCATGTTGAACCGGGCGCGTTCGACGTCCATCGGCTCATTACCTCCGCATTGGTTGAACCGCTCCTCCCGACCGCGACGGCATGGCCCAGCGCGTGCCGCCGGATTGGCCGGAGCACGCCACGGCCCGTTGCCCCCGCATGATCCCGGGCAATGCTAAGCAGATTGCCGGGCGCCGGCAAGCGACGACGCCCGCCCGGCGTTACGGCGTAGCCCCGCTAGGCTGTCCCCGGCGCGCGTTGCTTCGGCGAGACGGCATGGCCTCATCAGTCGTACGAAGTCCTGACACGGGACACTGGTCCCTGCCGCAGTTCCTCGAACGCTTTCATGGCTTACGACACCGTCAGGTTGTCCCGTGGATTCGTCGGCATCTCGCGGCTCATGCGCTCGTAGAGTTCGCGCGCCTCGTCCGACTCCGGCTTCGGGGCAACGATCTGCAACACCACGTACTGGTGACCCGGATTCTTGCCGGGGAGGCCGCGTCCCTTGAGCCGGAACTGCTGGCCGCTCCGGGCACCGGGCGGGATCTTCATGTCGATCCAGCCACCCATGGTCGGCACTTTGACCGTGGCGCCCAGCGCCGCCTCCCAGGGCGTTACCGGCAGATCCAGGTAGATATCCTTGCCCTCCAGCCGGTACTGGCGGTGCGGCGCAATGTTGACCTCCAGATACAGATCGCCGCGCGGGCCGCCCCCGGGGCCGGGCGGCCCCTGACCGCTCAGTCGGATCTGCTTGCCCTGGGTGACCCCGGCCGGAATTTTCACGCGCACCTGGCGCGGCTCGACGCTGCCATCCGGCCGTTGTGTCTGCAGGTTCAGCTGCCGTGTGGCACCGTTGTAAGCCTCCTCGAGGCTGATGGTGATGCGCGTGTGCTGATCCTCGCCCTTGCTGCGGAACGCCTCGCCGCGGGCGCCCCGGGTGCGGAATCCGTGAGCACCCCCGCGGGTGCCACCGAAGCCGCCGCGGGCGAACGGATCACCCCCGCCAAAGGGATCACCACCGCCAAAGATGGACTCGAAGAAATCACTGAACACCGAGTCCGCATCCGGACCGCCACCGGCGCCCCGGCTCGCGCCGCGGGAATCCCAGCCGGGCGGCGGCCGGAAGTCCTCGCCGGGCTGCCAGCCGCTGCCGAGCTGATCGTAGGTGGCACGCTTGTCCGGATCGCCCAGGACCTCGTAGGCCTCGCTGATCTCCTTGAAGCGGGCCTCGGCGTCTTTTTCCTCGCTGACATCCGGGTGATACTTGCGCGCAAGACGCCGGTACGCCTTCTTGATCTCGTCCTGACTGGCGTTGCGGTCTACGCCCAGCGTCTTGTAGTAGTCCTTGTACTGCATACGCCTGTATCACCCCCGAATGCGTTTACCTGTTCCTGTCATCGCGATGGCTGACTCCTGCACTGTGATGCACCGTGCCTGGGCTTTACCGGGACAATACGCTCCTCGGCTCGTACGGGCGTAATGTCATGGCTGACCCCTCCGTTACGTGTTTCTGCAATGCTGTTGTCTGTCCTTAGAGATGTGGGCAGGCGGTCCCCTTTCAAGAGGCCGCTGCCGGGGTCTCGCTTGCGCGCGGGCGGGTTTGCTGGTATAAAACGCGACCCTGCGCCCGATGGGGCGCTCGCCGGAATGCAGGAGGCGGTTTTCCATGTCCAAGGTCTGTCAGGTCACGGGTAAGCGCCCGGCCACCGGGAACAACGTGTCCCATGCGAACAACACCACGCGGCGGCGGTTCATGCCGAACCTCCACTACCATCGCTTCTGGGTGGAGAGCGAGCAGCGCTGGGTCCGCCTGCGCGTCTCCAGTAAGGGGCTGCGGACCATCGACAAGAAGGGCATCGAGACGGTGCTCGCGGAGCTGCGTCAGCGCGGCGAAAACGTCTGAGGAGGCAGTCATGCGAGACAAGATCCGAATGGTGTCCACGGCCGGAACCGGCCACTTCTATACCACCGACAAGAA
>JAWOFB010000006.1:0-5457 GCA_046482445.1 Ectothiorhodospiraceae bacterium
CCTACGAGACAGAATTCCGGGGCTACGGCCTGCACACCGCCCAGGTGCTGCTCACCCACCACGACCTCAGTGACCGGCAGCGCTATCTCAATGCGCGCAAGACGCTGCGCACGTTGCTGGATCTCGGCGTGGTCCCGGTGGTCAACGAGAATGACACGGTGGCCACGGACGAGTTCCGGTTCGGCGACAACGACACCCTGGCGGCCCTGGTCGCCAACCTGGTGGAGGCCGAGGAATTAGTGATTCTCACCGATCAACCCGGCCTGTTTGATCGGGATCCCCGGCGCCATCCGGAGGCCGAGCTGGTGCGCGAGGCCCATGCCGGCGATCCGGCGCTGGAGCGGTTATGCGGCGAGAATGCCGGGGTCTACGGCCGTGGGGGCATGCTCAGCAAGGTCCGGGCAGCGGACCGGGCGGCGCGCTCCGGGGCGGCGACGGTCATCGCCCCCGGGGCCGAGGCCGGTGTGCTTGAGCGCATCCGCTCGGGGGAAGGTGTGGGCACCCGGTTGCGCCCGGCGCGCGAGCCCTTGGCCGCACGCAAGCAATGGCTGGCCAGCCAGATGGCGGTGCACGGGCGGTTGATCCTGGATACAGGGGCGGTCCGCGTATTACGCGAGGCCGGTCGCAGCCTGCTGCCCGTGGGCGTGACGGGGGTACGCGGGGATTTCGCCCGGGGCGAGATCGTCAGTTGCGTGGCGCCGGACGGCGCCGAGGTGGCTCGGGGGCTGGTCAACTACAACGCCGCGGAGTCCGCCGCGATCAAGGGCTATGCCAGTGACCGGATCGAATCGCTGCTGGGATACGTGGACGAGCCGGAACTCATCCACCGGGATAACCTGGTGCTCATCTGAGCGGCGGGGCTTGCCACTCAGATGAACGAGCCAGAACCGGCGCGGTTTAGCTCAGCGCCCGGATACGGGCGTTGAGCCGACTCTTGTGCCGCGCGGCCTTGTTCTTGTGGATGATGCGCTTGGTGGCCATCCGGTCGATCAGCGGCACCGCTTCCTTGTAGGCGGTCTCGGCGCGCTCGCGATCACCAGCCTTCACGGCCTTGAGGACGTTCTTGATCTGGGTCCGCACCATGGTGCGACGCGCCTTGTTGTGGGCGCGGTTGACCTCGTTCTGGATGGCACGCTTGCGTGCTTGCGGCGAATTGGCCAAGGCTTCGCTCCTGACGCTGTTTGGCGGTTCCGGAAAGGCCGCGAATTGTCCCCGGTGGCCAGGCTCTTGTCAAGCAAGGCCGAGTGGTGCGGTACGCCTGCGCGCCCCGCCGCGGCGACGCCACGTGGCGGCTGCGGAATCGTCCGCTAGCGAACGGACGGCCGCGCCCCCGGTGTGTTGCAATGATGCGGACTGGCGTTGCAGTCAGCGTATTGTGCCGGGATTGCCCCGGTGACAGGAGTCTTCGTATGAATTCCAATCTGCTTATTGGCGCCGTTCTTCTGATCGTGGGAGCCGTGTTGCTGTATTTCGGCTACACCGCGTCCCAGAGCCTGGGGGAACAGGTCCACGAGACCTTCACCGGCCGTTTCACGGACTCGACGACCTGGTACTTCGTGATCGGTGCTGCGGCCGCCATCGGCGGGGTCGTCTTCCTGATCCCGGGGCTGCGTGGTTCCTAGCCCTTGCACTCGTCTGAAGTGAAATAAGCGCCACTCCAGTCCGGCGCCGCTGGCTGCGGCTGGTATCCTGTCCCGTTTTCGGGCAGCGACCAGCGACGAGCGGCGGCCATGGCGCAGGCAGAGGACCAGGGCGAGGGCGTGACAGCGGGGCCGCGGGGGCTGCTGCGCTCGACGGCGGTGTTCGGCGGGCTGACCATGATCTCGCGGGTCCTGGGCCTGGCACGGGACATCGTGTTCGCGGCCGTATTCGGTTCCAGCGCGGCGACCGACGCCTTCTTCGTCGCCTTCAAGATCCCCAATTTCATGCGCCGGCTGTTCGCCGAAGGCGCGTTCTCGCACGCCTTCGTGCCGGTGCTCTCGGAATATCGCAGCCACTCGGATACCGCGACCGTGCGCACCCTGGTGGCGCGGGTCTCGGGCGTGCTGTTGCTGATCCTGCTGGCGCTGACGGTGACGGCCGTCCTGGCGGCGGATGCGCTGGTGGTGGTCTTCGCGCCCGGATTCCGCGACGATCCGGAAACCTTCCGCATGGCCGCGGACATGCTGCGGATCACCTTCCCGTACCTGTTGTTCATCTCGCTGGTGGCCTGCGCCCAGGGCGTGCTCAACACCTACGGTCGGTTCGGGCCGCCGGCCTTCGCGCCGGTACTCCTGAACCTGGTGCTCATCGCCAGCGCCTGGTGGTGGACGGACTGGTTCGCCGAGCCCATCCACGCGCTGGCGTGGGGCGTGCTCATCGCGGGTGTGGCGCAGTTGCTGCTCATGCTGCCGTTCCTGCGGGCGGTCGGCATGCTGACACTGCCACGGCCCCGCTGGCGCGACGAGGGCGTCCAACGCATCCTGCGGCTGATGTTGCCGGCGGTGTTCGGTTCGTCCGTGGCCCAGATCAATCTGCTGGTGGACACCATCCTGGCGTCGTTCCTGATGACGGGCAGCGTGAGCTGGTTGTACTACTCCGACCGGCTCATGGAGTTCCCCCTGGGGGTTTTCGGCGTGGCGCTGGGGACGGTGATCCTGCCGAGGCTGTCCGGTGAACATGCGGCGGCGTCGGCGGAGCAGTTCAGCCGGACCCTAGACTGGGCCCTGCGCTGGGCCATGCTCATCGCGGTTCCGGCCACGGTGGGCCTGGCCGTGCTCGCCGGCCCCATTCTGGCGACGCTGTTCCAGCACGGCGCCTTTACCCCGGCCGACGTGCGTGCGGCGACGCTGAGCGTGGTGGCCTATGCCCTGGGCCTGCACGGCTTCATCCTGGTCAAGGTGCTGTCGCCGGGGTATTTCGCGCGCCAGGACATGCGCACCCCGGTCCAGTGCGCGGCGATCAGCATGGTGGGTAACATGGTGCTGAGCACCTCGGCGGTGATCTGGCTCATCGACACGGGCTGGGGACACGCTGGCCTGGCCCTGGCAACGGGCCTGGGCGCGAGCCTCAATGCCGGTTTGCTGTTCGCCGGGCTGCGCCGCCGTGGCATCTACCAGCCGGGTGGCCACTGGCTGCGGTTCCTGGCGCGGGTCGGATTTTGCGCGGGGCTGATGGGGCTCGGGCTGTGGCTCGTCGCCGGGGAGATCGAGGTGTGGCTGGAGCGCACCGCCATGGAACGCGCCCTGGCCCTGGCGGGCTGGCTGGTACTGGGCATGGTGGTGTACGCCGGTGCGCTACTGGCCCTGGGATTGCGCCCGCGCACACTGCGGGAGCCGTAACGGTGGCGAGACGAGGAGCCCCATGGAACTGATTCGCGGAGCTTACAACCTCAAGCCGGGGCACCACGGCTGCGTTGCCACCATTGGCAATTTCGATGGCGTTCACCTGGGCCACGGCGCGGTCCTGGAGCGCCTGCGCGAGGTGGGTGATCGCCTGGGGCGGCCCACGGTGGTGATGAGCTTCGAGCCGCACCCGCAGGAGGTGTTTCGCCCGGAGCAGGCGCCGGCGCGCCTGACACCGCTGCGCGACAAGGCCGAGCTGGTCGCGGCGGCCGGAGTGGATCGGTTTGTGGTGCTGCCGTTCCGGCCGTCGCTTTGGTCCTTGTCGCCGGACGATTTCATCGATGAGCTGCTGTTGCGGCGCCTGGGCGTGGAGTTTCTGATCGTTGGCGACGACTTCCGCTTCGGCCGCAATCGCGCGGGGGATTTCAGCACCCTGCGCCGGGCCAGCGAACGCGCCGGCTTCGAGCTCGAGCGCACGCCCACCTACCGGGTGGACGGCGAGCGTGTCAGCAGCACCCGGGTGCGCCGGGCGCTGGAGAGCGGTGAGCTGGAGCAGGCCCAGCGCCTACTGGGACGCGTCTACGCGCTCTCCGGGCGCGTGGTCCACGGTGATCGCATCGGCCGGGAGCTGGGCTTTCCCACGGCGAACATCCGCCTGCGCCGGCGCCCGCCCATGGACGGCATCCTGGTGGCGGACGTGGATGTGGGTGACGGCCCGCGCCCCGGCATCGCCAGCATGGGCACCCGGCCCACGGTGGGCGGGCGCCGCGCCCTGCTGGAGGTCTATCTGCTGGATTACACCGGGTCCCTGTACGGCCGTCACATTCGCGTGACGTTCCGCGAGTGGCTGCGCGGCCAGGAGCACTACGAGTCGCTGGACGCCCTGCGCGAGCAGATCGGGCGCGACGTCGCCGCCGCCCGGTCGTGGTACGGCCTGGACTAGGTGGTCTCGCGATCGAGTCCCCGCTCGCTGGCGAGAATGCCCCGGTCATCTGGTAGACTCGCGTGTCACCTGTAATTTTCGGGAAGGAGCGGCCGCGCGGGTTCGCGGGTCACAGGCGAGCGGACCGACTTCGGCCGGCATGCCGCCTTCCCATCGCCAAGGCAGTCTGGAGTACGCGGTGAGCGACTATAAACACACCCTGAACCTGCCCCGCACGGATTTCCCCATGCGCGGCAATCTGGCCAAGCGCGAGCCGCAGCGGCTGCAGCAGTGGCAGGACGCCGACCTCTACGGCCTGATCCGCGAGGCGCGCCGGGGGCGGGCGACCTTTATCCTCCACGACGGCCCGCCCTACGCCAACGGCGAGATCCACATCGGCCACGCCGTGAACAAGATTCTCAAGGACATCATCGTCAAGGCGCGCACCCTGGACGGATTTGATGCGCCGTACGTCCCGGGGTGGGACTGCCACGGCCTGCCCATCGAGCTCAAGGTCGAGCACGACATCGGCAAGGCCGGCGAGGACGTCAGCCTGCGCGCCTTCCGGGATGCCTGCCGGGAATTCGCGCTGCGGCAGGTGGAGACCCAGCGCCAGGACTTCAAGCGGCTGGGCGTGCTCGGGGACTGGGAGCGCCCCTACCTGACCATGGACTACCGCAACGAGGCCAACATCCTGCGGGCCCTGGGCCGGATCATGGACCGGGGCCACATGGGCCGCGGGTTCAAGCCCGTGCACTGGTGCGCCGACTGCGGCTCGGCCCTGGCCGAGGCCGAGGTGGAGTATCACGACCACACCTCGCCGGCCATCGATGCCCGCTTCGCTGTGGCGGACCGCGAGGACTTTGCTGCCCGCGTGGGCGTGGACGCCGCCCAGATCGCTTCCGTGCCGGTGTCCCTGCCCATCTGGACGACCACACCCTGGACCCTGCCCGCCAACCGCGCCGTGGCGCTGCACCCGGAGCTGGACTACCGGCTGCTGCTGGTCGAGGGCGCGGGCGAGCGCGAGGTCCTGTTGCTGGTGGACGGCCTGGACGAGGACGCCCTGGCGCGCTACGGCCTCACCGAAGTGGACACTCTGGCGCGCGTGCAGGGTGCCGCGCTGGAGGGCGCCCAGTTGCTGCACCCGTTCCTGGACCGGCAGGTGCCGGTCATCCTGGGCGAGCACGTCACCACCGACGCCGGCACCGGCTG
>JAWOFB010000237.1:0-2545 GCA_046482445.1 Ectothiorhodospiraceae bacterium
TTGCCGATCCGGAGAACCGGCGACCGGTCGGTGCTTCGTCCGTTTACTGCGAGCGCCATGGTCGCTCAGAGGGGCTGGGCTACCTGTTGGAGACCCTGGAACAGCACGGCATCCGCGGCACCTTCTTTGTCGAAACCCTGAACACCTGCTATTTCGGCGACGAGCCAATGGGGGGCATCGCACGCGAGATCGCGGCGCGCGGGCATGACGTGCAGCTCCACCTGCACCCGTGCTGGACATACTTCGAACAGCCGAACTGGTCTCAACAGCTGCAGACGAATCCGCCGAACGATGACATCACCCGCCGCAGCGAGGACGAGCAGGTTCGGCTGATCCGGATGGGCCAGGACACCTTCACCCGCTGGGGCCTGCCCGCGCCCACGGTCCTGCGTACCGGCGGGCTCAAGGTCGGGCTTGGCGTCTACGCGGCGATGCGCCGCTGCGGCATGGGGATCGCCTCGAACATCGGCCTGGCGATCTACCGCCCGCGCGAACCCGAGCTGCACTTGTTCGCCGGGCATCACGATATCGACGGCATACGCGAGTTCCCGGTCACCACCTACACGGATTTTTGCCTGCGCGGCGAGCGCCACTACAAGACCCTCACGATCACGGGATGCTCCTGGCCGGAGACCCGGACCGTCCTGAAAAAGGCCCGCGAACAGGGCGTATCGGATGTCGTGGTCCTCACCCACCCATTCGAGTTCGTGAAACACCGGGGCGACGCCGCCCGGTCGCCGACCCTTGATCGCGTCAATCGTCACCGCCTGAAACGACTGTGCAAATTCGTCGCGGAACAGCCCGGTCTGGAGGCGGCCTGCATGAGCACACTCGGAAACGAGCCTGCGGCCCCGCATGAAGACACGCTCGATGTCCCCGCCTACCGGGCCCTGGGGCGCATCCTCGTCAACCGCCTCAACCACGCCTCGGTCGGGGTGTGAGCATGGCCCGCTCCCCCAGCGCCGCCGCGACCCAGCAGAACGATCGTGCCCGCGCAGCGAACTGGGTCCTGCGCCAGGCCTCGCCGGGCGATACCTTCACGCCCCCGGCACCGGGCACCATGATGGAGCATGACCCGGAGTGGCTGCTCGCCATTCGGCATCCCGGCCACGGCAGCGTGCTGCTGGCCGAGCGGGACTCCCGCCAGTTACCCATCTCTGTCCACGACGGGGCCCTCAGCTTCGTCCTCGGTGGCATGGCCCTGCGGCGTATCGAGATCCGCCGCCATGTACTCACCGGCAACCTGCCCGACTGGTCGCAGGATGACCTGACGGCCGTCCTCGGCGAGCTGAAAGGCCACCTGGACCGGCGCGGCGTGGTGTTCCTGATCGGCGTGGTCGAAGGCGAACCGCTTTGGCAGGCGCTGCAATCGGCCGAGCTACGCCGTCACTACCACGTACTGCAAAGCGGCGAGACGGACACGCGGCGTCTGGCGGACCTGCCAGGCACCTTCGATGAGTATCTCGGCTCGTTGCCACGCAAGGCCCGTCAGGACATCCGCCGCAGTGAACGTCGATTCAGCGAACACTTCGGCCAAAGCGCACGCCTGGATGTCTTCTCCCGACCGGAAGAGATCACGGCGTTTCTTGATACCGTCGAGCCCGTATCGGCCCGCACCTACCAAAGCCGCCTGCTCGGACTGGGGGTGAAGCGGGGGCACTGGATTGAACGAATGTTGCAGGCCGCCGCCGAACGCGGCTACGCGCGATGTTACGGCTTGTTTGTGGACCAGAAGCTGGTCGCCTGGAGAGTCGGCTTTGTCTTTCAGGGCACCTATTTCAGCCACCACATCGGCTACGACCCGGACTGGTCCGAATGGCATCCGGGCATTGTGCTGCAAGCGCGGACCCTCCAGGACCTCTGTTCGCTGTCACCGACCATCCAGCGCGTCGACATGCTGCACGGAGACAACGCGGCAAAACGCAAACTCTCGAACCAGTCGCGCCGCGAAGGCAAGTTCTACCTGTTCCCCCGAAACGTGCGGGGGACCCTGCTCTACACCTCGCTGGGCAGCTTCAACAGGCTCTCTGACACCCTCTCTGCGCTCGCCGCACGTCTGAAATTCAAGGACCGGATCCGGAGGGTTCTGCGGCGGGTTTGAGGCGCGTGACGCCGAACCCCCGCCGGCGGGTACCGGGGGTGGCGACAAGGCGTCCGGACGTGGTCGCGACAATGATCCCCGCCGGCCGCCAGCCTGCACGCCGGAATGCCCGACGAGAGGCGATATTGGTGGAGCGGACATGACAGTACGCGCGCCCGTAGCCTTCCCGAAACAGCGTCTCGCAGGCATGCCGCACCAGTGCCTGGGCGTGCCCCCGCCCGCGCTCGGATTCCGGCGTGTACAGGAAGGAGACAAAGAACGCATCGGCCGGCAGGGAGAACCGCAACGGAATCGGCGTGCAGACATCGAATGCGCCGAACTGCACGTTCAGCTGCGACACGATTCGTCCGCCCGCCTCCAGCGCATGGATGCGCCCACCCTCGCGCAACAGGCGCCGGGGTGAGCGGCCGGTGTGTCCCGCGATCGACCGGGCCTGATCCTCGG
>JAWOFB010000283.1:0-6136 GCA_046482445.1 Ectothiorhodospiraceae bacterium
GCAATGGGTGCTGGACTTCATCGCCCGCGGCGGGGATGCACTCCAGGCCTATCCCGACTTCCGTCGGGTGACGGACGACGGCGACGGCCACTTCGCGATCCGCGAGCCGACGCTGGCGCGCCGCCATCGCATGGGGATCGGCACCATCACCGCCGACGCCGCCATGAACGTGCGCTACGTCGGCGGCGGTCGCATCGGCACCATCGAGGAGAGCTTCATCAACCGTCTGCGTCCCGGCGACGCCTTCCTCTTCGGTGGGCGTATGCTCGAACTCGCCCGCGTGCGCGATCTGACCGCCTATGTGCGCAACGCACGCCGGCGCACCACGGCCGTCCCGCGCTGGCAGGGCGGGCGCATGCCGCTGTCGGCGGAACTCGCCGACGGCATGCTCGAATTGCTGGATGACTTCCGTGCCGGTGGTGAAGTGCCGGCCGAACTGGACACGCTGGGTCCGGTGCTCGCACTCCAGCAACGCTGGTCTGCCCTGCCCGGTACCGGCCGTCTGCTCGCCGAGACCGTGCGCACACGCGAAGGCGTGCACCTGTTCGTCTACCCCTTCGCCGGACGCCACGCCCACGAGGGCCTCGCCGCCCTCGCCGCCTGGCGCCTTGCCCAGCGCGCGCCGGCCACCCTGCGCACCGCGGTCAACGACTACGGCTTCGAGATCATCGGCAGCCGCTTTCAACCGCCGACCGGAGAAGAACTGCGCGATGTGCTGTTACCAGGTGACGACCTCGCTGGCGAGATCGAAGCCTGCCTCAACGCCACCGACATGGCCCGCCAGCGCTTCCGCGAAATCGCGCGCATTGCTGGCCTCGTCTTTCAGGGCTATCCCGGCCGTGGCAAGAGCTCACGCCAACTGCAGGCCAGCAGTGGCCTTGTCTACGACGTCCTTGCCCGCCACGACCCGCACAACCGCCTGCTCGCCCAGGCCACTCGCGAGACGCTCGAGCAGGAACTCGACGGCGAACGCCTTCGCCGTGTCGCCCGTGACATCGCCAGCGCCGAACTCATCACCACCGAGCCCCCCAGACTCACCCCGCTGGCGTTCCCCCTCTGGGCCGAACGCACCCGGCAGCGCGTATCCAGCGAGAGCTGGAGCGAACGCGTACAGCGCATGATTGCCAGTCTTGAACGGGCGGCAGGTTAACAGGCTGTTGATCCGCGACAGGAGCATCGAACCCGGGGCACTCCGACCGTGACCGCTTATCCGATCAGCATGCAGGGCGCCACGCCCCGCACAGTGGTTCGCCCGGAGCCAGCGTCATCACCCCGGAGTCGGCCGTGTTTCAGCACTCTCCGACGTTCTTTCTCCAGCCGGCACAGGGGAAGAACAGCAGATCGCGATCACTCGCGGTGATCGATTGACCGTTGACCGACGCGCTGACCTCCACGGTCTCGGCCACGTTGTTGGTCACCGTCGCCGAATAGGTCCCGTCGCCATAATCTGTCACCGCCGAGACCTCTGCCGAGCCCGTCACGTTGACTTCGACCTGTTCACCGCCCGTGGGCAGGTCGTTGCCGTTGGCATCCTTGAGCCGCACCACGATCATCGAGGCGTCCTCACCATCCGCCATGTGCGGGCGCGTGAGGCTGAGGATCGAGGACGTCGCATCCGGATCATCCGCGCTGGTCGACGCCCCGTCGATCGTGGCGCTGACCGATTCCCGTTCGGATGCCGAATCAGCCCGGAACTCCACCCGTGGGCTCGCGGTGGAGATTGCCCTGCCATTGACCGTCGCACTGACCGCCACAGTCCCGGCCCGGCTGTTGGTCACACTAGCCGTGTAGGTACCATCGTTGTTGTCAGTCACCGAAGAGACCGATGCGGAACCCGTGGCCTCGACCTGCACCCGATCACCGCCGGACTGCAGTGCACGGCCGTTGGCATCCCGCAGTCGTATGGTAACGCGGGCGGCGTCCACCCCGTCGGCAGCATGCAGGCTGGTCGCGCGGATCTCCGAAGTCTCGGGGGCAGCCGCCGCCCGCTGTAGTTCATGGGTGTCGATGCTCGTACCATCGGCGCCGTCACGGCGATTCCTGGTAATCGCGTCATCAACGCGGGCCGTGTAGGTACCCGGGCCGTCATCGAACGCCTGCCGGGTCGTCAGGGTATAGGTGAACGGATTGCGCCCGGAAAGCGAAAAGTCATCGCGATCGAAGCTGTACACGTTTGCCGTGTTCGGACCATCGACACGCACTGCGATCGCCGACGAGGCACTTCGCAGCGCCTCGTGCGTATCAAAACGGAACGCCATGTTCCCCGCGTCATCCTCCGTGAGGTAGGGATCCGACACCACGGACCAGGCCTCGAACCGCTCGCGGAACTCGACCACCCAGGTACCACCATTGGCAAGGACATTGCCGCCACTCGACCACTGCATGGCGTACCCCGCGTCAACGCCACCCTCGTCGACCGTAGCGTCGAGACCGTCACCGGCGGCATCGATCACACCAGCCCTTACGGCCTCGTAGTCACCCGCCTGGTATCCACGCGACGGCGTAACCGCCCGGATGGAATAGTCGATTTCCTCGCCATCGACAGCAATGTTCACCCCCACTTCGTCGGCGGACGCCCGGTAATACCCCGAGCCCTGGGCCACCCCACCGGCCCCGTCCGACGCGGAATGGTAGCGGAACAGCCGAAACCAGTACCCCTCATTCGCGAGGTTGGTCAATTCATAGCGAATGTCGTACGCACTGCCGGCACCACTGTACGTAACCTCCTGCTTCAGCTCGTACCAATCCGGATCCTCGAATACCGTCGTGATCGTGTCGCCCGATTGTTTCTGACTCTTCAGCTCATACTCGAAATCGAGATCCCGCGTTGGCTCTACACCGACGATCCCGTAACTCTCGTCGTACCTGGGGTATGCAAGGGCGGTGTTGTAGTGGGCAAACCCGGACGACGCATCATCGTAGCTGACATTCCGCCAACCGCTGCCGTCATGACGTTCCACGGTCGTAGTGCCATTGGTGACGGTAATCCGGAGCGCCCCCTTGACCTCTGTGCCCCCCAGCACGTCGGTTGCCGCCACTGCCGTCGAGTGAACAAAGCAAAGTGTGATGAACAGGAAAAACACGACCCAGCGAGTTGCCATTGGTCGATGCGCAACGCCGACAGTAATTGCGACAGCCGGCCTTTGTGGGCTACCCCGCGGCCACCTGCGCCCGCGTTCTCCGAGACCCTCCAAGAGACCATTCACCACACACCCCCTGTATCGATCGAAATGGCTCCATGAACCATCGCAATCCAATCCGCCATGATCACCAAGGACCCTCTGAACAAAGGCCATCCTGGCCTTGTGCAGATACGGGCCATGAACATGCGATTTCCATGGCCCTCCGGGTCAACGACTTGCAGTCGTTGACCTGGCGGCACACCCCTGTGCCCCGGGAAGGCCTGAATGGATCAAACCTTCCCTGACACAACTATAGAAGGGCGCAAAGGCAGGTCAACATAATGGCCTGATACAGGTGTAACAATCCGGCCACGAACAACCGAAGAATGCTGGAATCCAGAAACTTAACTGAAGAAAAACAGAAACCTGCACCCACAGAGCACGGTTACAAATTATTACATTTCGTGCAGGTGAAGCAGTGCGCGGCGACGGATTTTCCGGATGGATTCTTCGGTCAATGGCAATTGTCAACGATCACACGATTGTCGGATCAAGCACGCATCAGCTTTCATTGCTCATCCCCGATGCGGGTTCGCCTGGCGGCTACCTGCTCTAACATGCACCCGTCTTGCGCCATCTGCACAAAGGCCATAGGGTAGCGCTGAACAGGCCGGACCCTTTGACGAACAGGAAGCGTGAACATGGGCATTGAAGTGACAGGCATACTGGGACTGCTCCTGCTGGCTCTGGTGATCTATGCCATCGTCCAGACGATCCAGAGCAGAGCGGGCACGGGCACCAAGGTACTGTGGATACTGGTTCTGCTGCTCCTGCCGCTGGTGGGCGTCATCTTCTGGTTTCTTCTCGGGCCGAAACGCTAGTGGGCCTTCGCGCCGCGCGCCAGCGACACGGAGCCAGCGCAAACGCCGCATTGCGATCAGAGCAGCGCTCTGGCCCCGCCCCACGTTAGCCGCCAAACGCTCACCAGCCGCGGATCTGCATTACCCGGCGTAGCCGCTTGCCTCGACCATGGCTGCATCCGCCTGACGCGCGACCCTACGGCTTCCACCATGCTGACGCACACCCTCTCTTATGCCGACGAATCCCTGGTGCTCCATGCCGAAGGCGGCATCCACTGGCCACGGCGGGACACGCTGATCATTGCGGATACGCATTTCGGCAAGGATGCGCATTTCCGTAGTGCCGGCCTGGCCGTACCATGCGGCACATTGAGTGAGGATCTCGCGCGGCTTGATCGCTTGCTCGCGCGAACCGGCGCGCAGCGCCTGGTCATCCTCGGCGACGTCATTCATGCCCGCCCCGCACCCGCAGCGGACTGGGTCGACCGGATTGCCGAGTGGCGCGCTCGATATCCCCGTCTCGCCTGGCTGGCGATTGCCGGCAATCACGATGCGGGCTGGACACCACCACCGGCCTGGCGCCTCGACTGGCACACCGCGCCGATCAATGACCCGCCATTCCGCTATCAACACGAACCCGCAACCGGCACCGGCAATCATGTGCTCGCCGGCCACTGGCATCCGGTAATGCGACTGCGCGGTACCGGTGAGCGGGTGCGCCTGCCCGTATTCGCAGTCGGCGTCGATTGCTTCGTGCTACCGGCTTTCGGTTCCTTTACTGGCGGCGCTGAAATCACCGATGACGCGTTTCAAGGGCATGCGCTGGTGGATGATCAAGTCATTCCATTGCCCATGAACCGGACGGCCAACGTCGCCGATCCAACGCCTGCCACGCCTGATCCGACGGAGCGAGCCGACGCGGATCCGGATCCTCATTGATGGCGCGGCGTTCTTCTGCACCGCTGCGGCCGATGAGCAGGACGCCCCCTCGGCTCCGAATCTTGGCACCTGCTTCTGGAACCCGTTCGGAATCCGTCGTAAGCTACTGATATTGCGTCATTCACGGAATCAGCTACGCAGCGCGGGCAGCGGCCCGAGGGGCAGCAATAATGGCCAAGGGTTTTGGTGACGAAGATGATGTTCACGAGCAGATCGAAAGCACGGTCAATGACGAGGTTCAGCGGGCCCGCAGTGCACTGCCGACCGGCAACAGCCTGACCCACTGCGAGGAATGCGAGCGCCCGATCCCCGAGGCGCGTCGGCAGGCATTGCCCGGCGTCCGTCTCTGTGTGGCCTGCCAGGAAGAACACGACCGGGACCAGGCCCAGCATCACCTCTACAATCGCCGCGGCAGCAAGGACAGTCAGCTGCGCTGAGGCGGAATCAGGTCGCGCACCGCGATCCCGTGCGTTGCCGCCATGCGCTCGACGAGGGCGGCGAGTTCGCCAAGCGCGTTCCGGGCAGCGGGCGTGGCGAGTTGTTCCATGAACAGACGGTGGAAGGTCATCGCATCGCCCTGCTTCGCCGCCTCACGGCCCGCGGCCGGAGTTCCGAGTTCGGGCCAGCTCGCATACGCGATACCATACGCGGCCAGCCCGGGGCCAAGATGCTTGAAGGCAAACTCGCGACGCCGGGAATGGGGCTCCGCACGCACGTCCACCACCATGGTCACGCCGGCATCGGCAAGCGTTCCCGCCACGGCCAAAAACGCAGCGCGTTCATAGCCGATTGTGTGCAACACGCCATGACCCATGCGTCGCGGCAGCCCCTGGTGACAGACCGTCAAAATGTAAAGTAGCGCACTTCCGGGGTTGCCATGTACTCGCCAACCTCGGGAGCACGGGCGGAGCCAACACCCTCGATCAAGTCATCTTCACCCGCTTCACGCTGCGGCAGGAAGATGGCACACACATCGACCTGCACCCCGCGCTGGATCAATCCCGTCAGCAACTGCTGTGGAGTGCGGCCGGCCGGCTCGAAAACGGTGCCCTCGTCCGTATCAGCCAGGGCGAGTTCACCACCGGCATCGCAGAGCAGGATTCTCACTGAACGATCCTGCTCGATGGCCTGCATCGACAGAATCAAGGCCATCATCTGGGTTTCCTCTTCCGCTGATGTAATGACGGTGAACATCGGGTTGCGCTCAGCCATTGC
>JAWOFB010000192.1:0-5305 GCA_046482445.1 Ectothiorhodospiraceae bacterium
CAGATGCTGGTGGAGTACAGCGTGCCCACCATGACCAGGATGGGCAGCAGCGGCAGGATGATGTTGATCTCGGTCAGGCGCTGGATGACGGCGTCCACCAGCCCGCCGAACCACACGCCCGTGGCCGCGATGACCAGGGTGGTCACGGTGGTGCCCACCGCCGCCAGCAGCCCGAACGCCAGTGCCACCGGGGTCCCCCAGAGCAGCGCCACCATGAGATCCCGCCGCTGGTGGTCCGTGCCGGCGAGGCCGTGCACCCGGCCGTAGACCGCCAGTTCCGCATCCAGGGACGGGTCCTCGCCAAAGAGAATGGCGTCGACAATCAGGGTGTACCGCCCTTCCTGCGGGCTCTGCACGTCGCCATCGGCACCCACGGTGAACAAGCCCCGCTGTGGCGGCGCCCCGAGCCGCCCTTCCAGGGCCTGGTCCTGGGAAATGGCGACGCGGGCGTCGCCGCTGATGCGCTGGCCACCCAGGGAGACTGTCTCGCCGTCCGGCGTGCGCCAGCGCAGCCGCACGAACGCCTCACGGTCAGTGTCACCCGTTTCCAGGAACAGGTTGAGCTCGCTGGGGAAGTCGTCGAAGCCGTAGTCGAAGCTCAGCGGGACGCGGAGTTGCCGGCCGCCTTCGAAGTCGGCGGTCTGGGTCTGCGCATCCTCGCCACCGACGGTAATGGTGGTGGGCTTGTTGCCGCCGACCACGCGATCGGCCCACACCGGCCCGGCATTGACCGGGTGCGTGCGCCAGTGCTCGCCGCCCCGCCACAGGTCCAGCGCCTCGCTGTAGGGGATGGCGATGACGGTATACACCGACAGCGCCACCAGGAAGGCGATCAGCGCCAGCCCGCCGACGGCCGACGGGTAGCCCGCGAGTTCGCGCAGTCCCTGGCGCCAGCGACTCATGCCTGGTCCCCCTCAATACCCACGCGAACCCGTGGATCCAGGACGGCGTACAGGATATCCAGCAGGAACACGGTCAAAGCCAGCAGATAGGCGAAGATCACCACCGAGCCGATAATCACCGGCGTATCCCGGTGGCCGATGGCCTGGAACAGCAGCGTGCCCAGCCCGGGCCAGTTGAATACCTGTTCCAGGATGATGGCGCCGCTCCACAGGTTAATGAGCATGAGCGCGAAGCTGGTGACAATCGGCGACAGGGTCGGCCGCAGGATATAGCGGCGCTCGATGAGCCGGTCCGGCAGGCCCTTGGCGCGGGCCATCTCCACGTAATCCTCACTGGAATGGATCAGGAAGAACGTCCGCCAGGAGTAGATGGAGATAAAGATCTGCGACAGGAACATGGCCGCCACCGGCAACAGCAGATGCTGCAGCACGCTGCCGGCGTAGGCCCAGCCGCCCTCCGGCGGCGGCACCGCCACCATGCCGCCGGCCGGCAGCACCGGCACGATGAACGCGAACACCAGGATGAGGAAAATCCCGTAGAACCAGCCGGGCGCCGCCGAGCTGGGTGCCAGGGCGATCACCGCGC
The DNA here is from genome assembly GCA_046482445.1 of Ectothiorhodospiraceae bacterium. Taxonomy (GTDB): domain Bacteria; phylum Pseudomonadota; class Gammaproteobacteria; order Nitrococcales; family Aquisalimonadaceae; genus Aquisalimonas. Next base: position 1,489 of record JAWOFB010000192.1, read on the forward strand.
GATCCGGTCGGCTGCCGTAGCGCCGGGACAACCGCAGCGCGGCGTAGACAGAGGCGAAGAACACCAGCAGATTGCCGGTGCCGAACAGCAGCAGCGTTGCCGGTAGCCGCTCGCCGATGATGCTCGCCACCTGCCGCGAGCCGCGATCGCTGTGCATCTCCTCGGCGCGCCCCAGATTCAGGGTCATGGCCTGGCGGAGATAGTCGATACTGCGCCAGACGAAGGGCTCGTCCAGGCGCCGCTGCTCGATCTCCTCCTGGACCTGGCGTTCGATGAGTTCGTTGCGCTCTTCCGAGGACAGGTCCGACACCGACGGGTCCGCGCGCACCTGCTCGGCCACCGTCGAGCGGATTTGGAGCTTGCGCAGCTCGTCCACCTCACCGCCCATGTTGGCAATGATGATGGTCAGGTACACACCCACCAGGATGGTGAGGAACAGCGCTGCCACGCGCCGCGCGGTGAAAAGCGCGATGCGGCGCAGGTCGCGCAGGCGACCGCGGGCGGAGGATTGCTCCGGGGCCACGGTCATGGCGCCGTCTCCAGGGCCTCGGTGCCGGGCGGCACGGTGGCGAAGGCATGTGATGCGAAGCTGGGCAGGGCCACCCGCGAGGATGTCACCACCACCTCCAGGCTGTTGGCCCCGGAGCCCAGGGCTGCCACCTGCTCGGCGTCCAGGGTGACCTGCCAGCCACCGTCGTCGCTGCGCTGCGCCGCGCCCTCGTGCACCAGTTCGCCGTCACCGTCGAACAGCATGAAGGTGGCGCCCTGAATGGCGTCCGGCGGGTAGGACTCACCCTGGAACGTGATACCCAGGCTGAAGCGCGCGCCGGAGCCGGTCTCCACCATGAGTGGCCCGTCCAGGGCGAGTTCCGGGATGGCCGGCTCGCTGAAGCGCAACCACTTGTCCGCCGGATCCGGGAAGTCCTCGTAGCGGCGCAGGACCACCGTGCGCTCCACCGGGTGAACTGCGTGCAGATAGAACGGACCGTCACCCACCCAGAAGTGGCGACGCTTGTCGTACCAGTCGGCGAGGGCGTCGAATCGCGCCGCCACCTCGCCGTCGCGCTGGTAGGCCCCCAGCACGTCCGCATACGGCACCTCGCCGTCGTCGCGGGCGTTGGCCAGCTTGCGCTCCAGTACCTCCAGGCTCGGTCCGGAGACCAGACTGAGCCACTCGATGCGCTTGCGGTCGGCCTTGTCCGAGGAAAACGCCAGCTCGCCGTTGCGCTCGGCGCGGATGCCCAGGGCCAGGGTGTGCCAGGGCTGGGTGGACGGCGCCCGCTGCGCCACGATGGTCTCGGCGTCCGGGAAGATCTGGTCACTGTAGATGGCGATCTCCAGCGGGTCCGTGTCCCGGATGTGCCAGCCGCGGAAGTGACTCTGGAACAGCTCGAAGCGGGGCATATAGCTGCCGTCGAACAGCGGGCTGGCCTCGTCGGCGCGCGCGAAGGTCAGGATCCAGGGCAGCACGATGTCCGCCAGGGACATGCGGCTGCCGTCATGCCAGCGCCGGTCCAGGTAGCCTTCCTCGTAGCGGATCACGGTGCGGGTGCGCGCGGTGATGCCATCCGGGTGCTTGTCGCCGGCGGTGACGAACTGCCGCGCTTCGGGGTCCCAGTCGATCCACGCCTCGTCCGGCACGGTGATGCGCTCGCTGCGCTCGAGTTCCAGCCAGTCGTGGGTGCGCTCAACCGGCACCCCCTCCTGCACCGTCACCGTGGCGCCGCTGATGCGCTGCGGCCAGTGCAGGCCGGTGAACGGGTCCGGGAGCACCGGCGCGTCGCCCAGCGCCCGGGTGATCATGGTATCGAACAGCCAGTTGCTGCCGGCCACCGGGTTCCAGGGCTCGGTGAGCAGACTGGGCGCGGCGAATACCATCTGCCCGCCCAGCCGGTCCCGGAAGCGCAGTGTGTAGGGCCACAGGCGCGAGCCGGCGATGCCGCCGGCCAGGTCCGCAGCCAGGGCGACGTCCGCGGCCCGGGGGATGACATTGGTCTGGTCCACCAGCCAGATGCGCGCGGAATCCTCCAGCGCCAGCTCCATGCCGCGGGTGAGCAGCTCCTGGCGCTCTTCAGTGGAGGCGTAGTCGCGCTGCTCCAGGCGCTGCGCGATGGTGTCCAGCTCTTCAACCGGATCGTAGGCCTGCCACAGGGGATCGGGCCGGCCGCGGGGGGTGTAGTAGTAGCTCAGGTTCCGGGCCACGTCGCGGTTGATCATGGTCGAGACCCAGCTGCCGGTATACAGATGCCATTCGCCGGCGGCCGGGTCGGTGGCGATCCAGATCCGCGAGGCCTCCTCGGCCGTGCGGTACTGCCGCGAGACCCGGAAGCCTTCGTCGGCGAGCAGGTTGGCCACGTAGTCACCCACCTGCTTGCGCGCATCCTCCGTGCGAATCAACAGGGTGAGTTCCACCGGCTCGCCCTGGTGGTACCAGGTCCCGTCCTGCAGCTCCGCGCCCAGGGCGCGCATCTCCTCGCGCAGCACGCGGCGGGCGCGCTCCGGGTCGTGGGCGTATTCAAGCTCCAGGGCGCGGGCTTCGGCTGCCATGCGGGCGTAGTCGGGGAAGGCGGTGTTCACCGGCATGAAACGCGGCACGGCCAGACCGCCGTAGATCTCCTGGGCCACATGACGCCGGTCCACCAGCCAGTTCATGGCCTCGCGGATAGCGCGCACGGCAAAGGGGTTCAGACTGCCGTCGGCAAGCTCCGGGCCGGCGGGGTTGAGTGTCAGCTCCGTGGAACTGCCAAAGGCGCGCTCATAGCCTGTTTGCCGGGAGTCGCGCAGACGCCGGAAGACGGTGTTGCTGGTCACGCCCTGGGCGTACAGGTGGTAGTCCCCGGCCTCAATAAGTCCGGCGACCTTGCCCACGTCCGACTGCTGGGTGAACACCACTTCGTCCACCAGTGCGCCCCGGCGGTCACCCACCTCCGGGCGGTCGTCGCCAATCACCTCGGCATCCCGGGCACCTGCCGACGTCACCACCAGGGCGCCGGCGGCCAGGCACAGGGCCAGGAAGCGGGAAAGCGAAACCGCGCGCATGCGCACTCCTCGTTCGGATCCAAAAACCCCCGTCCGCCGCTCGACAGACGACCGCGATGGCCAGCCTAGCCATTGTGGCCCGCCGAGGGAACCGCGGGCAGGGCTGGCCTGGGCATCGCCGGGTTTGCGCGCCCGTGGTCGGGTGGTGGTATCCTGTCAACATGACCAAGGAACGCCACCATTTCCCACTCGATCGCGACGCCGTGCGCTCCATGCTCACCGGGGCCGGTATCCAGCCCACGCAGCAGCGCATTGACATCGCGCATTTACTGTTCCAGCGGCCGCAGCACCTGTCCGCGGAGCAGGTCCTCGCGCGGGTGAACGACGGGTACGGCCATGTCTCCAAGGCCACGGTCTACAACACGCTCAATCTGTTCGTCCGGCAAGGACTGATCAGCGAGGTTCTCATCGAACCTGACCGAACTCTCTACGATTCCAACACCGCCGACCACCATCACGTGTACAACGTGGACACGGGTGAACTGGCCGATATCCCGGCCGGACGGCTGGCGATTCAGGGCGACCTGGGGCTGCCCGAGGACACCGAAATCGAGGGCATGGAGGTGCTGGTCCGCGTGCGGGGTCGACCCGGCGAGACCGCGAGTCCGGAAGACTGACCTCGCACCCTCGTCAAGGCGGTGCCGGTAGGCTAGAATGAGTCTAAAATGCATCGCCGTGATGTGGAGTCGGCGCTATGGATTACCCGCAACTGAAAAAAGCCGGTCTCAAGACGACCCTGCCCCGGGTCCGTGTGCTTGAGTTGTTGCAGTCTCTCCAG
>JAWOFB010000008.1:0-4163 GCA_046482445.1 Ectothiorhodospiraceae bacterium
CTCGGTGACCGACCGGCCCAGCAGGCGGTCGCGCACCGCCCCGCCCACCAGGTAGACGTCCAGTCCCTCCAGGTGCGGGTCGCCGCCCATGGCTCAGCGGCGCGCTGTCTGGCGGAACTGGTTGTAGCGGGCCCGCTCGGTCTTGTTGGCGAGATAACCCGGCACCACGGCGTCCATGGCCGTGGGATGGATGCCCAGCTGCGGCAGATGGTTGCACTCGCAGACGTTGTCCACCGTGGCCGACAGGTAGTTGTCCATGGAGTAGGGTTTGCCAGGGACGCGCTGGAGCACCCGGGCCTGCAGCCGCGACAGTCGGTCGCTGGATGGCCAGACGGCGCGCCGGAGGCCCGCCTGCTGGGCGGTGTAGCGCACCAGCTCTTCCAGTGTGGCGGTTTCCGGACCGCAGAGGTCGTAGGCCTGGCCGTGGGTACGGTGGTCATGCAGCGTGCGGATGAAAGCGTCCGCGACGTCCCCCACGTACACCGGCGCAAAGCGCGCCTTGGGCGTGGGCAGCGGGAAGACGCCCGGTGACAGCTTGAGCAGCGTAGCGAACTGGTTGAAAAATTTGTCCTCAGGTCCGAACACCACCGACGGGCGGAAGACGGTCACGGCGAGGTCGTCGCCGGCAGCAAGCACGCGGCGCTCCGCTTCACCCTTGGTGCGCTGGTAGTAGCTCGGGCCGTTGTCGGCGTCCGCCCCCAGCGCACTCATGTGCAGCAGCCGCTGGACACCCGTGCGCCGGCAGGACTCCAGGACCTTGTCCGTGAGTTCCACGTGGGCGCGGTGGAAGCCGCTGCCGTCGAAGCCCTTCTCGTTGAGAATGCCCACCAGGTTGATAACGGCATCCACTTCGCTGAACAACCGATCCAGAGCGGCTGGATCGAAGATATCGGCCTGCATCAGTTCCAGTCCGGGGACCACCAGGATCTGCTTGGCCCGCTCGCGCCGGCGGGTGGGTACCCGTGCGTGGATGTGGTGGTCATGGAGCCGGTTGGCCAGATGTCGCCCGACGAAACCGCTGCCGCCGAGGATGCAGACCCGTTGCGCACGCCTCATGGATCGCTGCTCCTTGTCCCGCCAATAGAACACCCCGCCCGCGGCTGGGGCCGACACAGTCTATCAACTCCGCGGTGCCCCTGTCGTAGCAGCCGGGTGCATCCGGGCCGGCGAGGCAGTAGGCTGTGGCGGCGAAGCCGCGTACCGGCGTGTACGGGACGCGGTGCGCTGAAAAAGGGTAGTAGAGCCCTGTTTCAGCATCCTCTAGAGGGGTTCATGCTGACAACGTTGTTGACCTATCTCCTGGCCGGCGCCGTTGCCGGATTGATCGCGGGCCTGTTCGGTCTGGGCGGCGGCGTGGTCATGGTGCCCGTCCTGCTTGTGGTGTTCGCCGCCCAGGGCCTGCCGGAGGCGGTGATCATGCACATGGCCGTGGGCAGCTCGCTGGCGGTCATCGTGGTCACGTCCCTGTCGTCACTGCGGGCGCATCACCGCCTGGGTGGTGTGGCCTGGCCGGTGGTCGCCCGCATGGCGGGCGGTATCGCCGCCGGGGCACTGGCCGGGGCCTGGCTCGCCGATACCCTGTCGGCGAATGCCCTGCAGAACGTCTTCGCGGTGTTCCTGGTGGCGGTGGCGGTGAAGATGGGGCTGGGCCTGAATCCGGCCCCGGGCAGCCGCCCGTTCCCCGGTACGCTGTTGCTGGCGGCGGCTGGTGCGGTGATCGGTGCGCTGTCGGCCCTGGTGGGCATCGGCGGCGGCACGCTGACGGTGCCGTTCCTGTCCTGGGCCGGCATGGCCATGCGCCGCGCGGTGGGGACGTCGGCGGCCTGCGGTCTGCCCATTGCCGCGGCCGGGGCCGCAGGCTTCATGCTGACCGGCTATGTCTACTGGCCGGCCGTGGGCGGTCTCGCCGCAGCCAGCGTCCTGGTGGCACCCGTCGGCGCCCGGCTGGCCCATCGCCTGCCGGGTGCGCTGCTCCAGCGCCTGTTCGCCGCGTTGTTACTGGTGGTGGCGGCGCGCCTGTTACTGAGCTAACGGCCTTAGAAGTGCAGCCGAATGCCGGCGTGCAGGCTGTCGTCCACCTCTTCGTCACGGGCGTCGTCCATGTCGAACTCCAGGTAGCGGTAGCCCAGGTAGACATCCGCGCCGCGGACGACTTCGGCCTCCAGGCGCAGTTGCAGCTCCGTGACGCGCTCGGCGTCGCCGCTGGTGGTGATGTTGGGTGAGATGTGAGCCGCGCCGGTGACCGCCAGGGGAATCTCCGTGGCAATGCCCACGCGTGCCGTGCCACCCAGGGCGAGTGCGGCCACCGTCTCCCCGGAGCGATCCAGGTCGGCGCCGTAGAGCTTGCCCCCCACGCCCAGGGTCCAGGGCTGCCACTGGCCCTCGATCTCGTTGTTCACGTGCAGGAACAGCGAACCCACCAGGTCGCTGTCGTCGTTGAACAGCAAGCCGCCGCCGTAGCGGTTGCTCTGGCCATTGTCACTGGCGCTGCGCTGCGCGATCAGGCCTTCCGCCAGGTCATCGTTGAGGGTGAGTTCCAGTTCCTGGGCAGAGGCCGTAGTGGCCGTGGTGATCAGGGCGCAGGTGAGGAGGCAGCGTCGCAGCATGGTTGGGGTCTCTCCCGAGTCGGTTTGGGTGTACGGGCATGAATCGCTTTTGCTGCGCGCGGGGGTATTGGCTTGTGCGTGTCCGGTCAGCGCCCGGGTGCGCGGCGCCTCACCGGCGCGCACAAGCCATGCCCCCGGCAGCAGGCCGTTAGTAAAGCGCCGCGGCCAGCCGGGCGCAAGTGTCCGCGCACGGCGTCAGGACTCGCCGGCGAGGCGCTTTTCCAGGTAGTGGATGTTGGTGCCGCCGGCCAGGAAGGCCTGGTCCAGCATGAGGTCCTGGTGCAGGGCGACGTTGCTCTTGATGCCGCCGATGATGATCTCCGCCAGCGCCGTGCGCATGCGGGCAATGGCCGAGTCACGGGTGTCGCTGTGGGTGATCAGCTTGCCGATCATGGAGTCGTAGTAGGGCGGCACCGTATAGCCGGAGTACACGTGCGAATCCACGCGCACGCCCGGACCCCCCGGGGAGTGGTACTGGCTGATCTTGCCGGGCGCCGGCACGAAGGTGCGCGCGTCCTCGGCATTGAGCCGGCATTCCACGGCGTGCCCGCGAACCGTGATGTCCTCCTGGCGGTAGGACAGGGGTTCACCGGCGGCTACCCGGAGCTGCTCGCGCACCAGGTCCACGCCGGTGACCATCTCGGTGACCGGGTGCTCCACCTGGATCCGGGTGTTCATCTCGATGAAGTAGAAGTGCCCGTCCTCGTAGAGGAACTCGAAGGTGCCGGCGCCGCGGTAGCCGATCTCGCGGCAGGCCAGGGCGCAGCGCTCGCCGATGTCGCGGCGTTCCGTCTCGGTGAGCCCGGGGGCCGGGCTTTCCTCGATGACCTTCTGATGCCGCCGCTGCATGGAGCAGTCGCGCTCGCCCAGGTGGATGGCGTTGCCGTGGTGGTCCGCCATGACCTGGATCTCGATGTGGCGCGGGTTCTGCAGGTATTTCTCCATGTAGACCATGGCGTTGCCGAACGAGCTCTCGGCCTCGTTGCGCGTCATGGCAATGGCATCCGCCAGGTCCGCCTCGTTGTGCACCACGCGCATGCCGCGGCCGCCGCCGCCACCGGCCGCCTTGATGATGACCGGGTAACCGATTTCCCGCGCCAGCTCCAGGTTGCGCTGTTCGTCCTCGTCCAGCGGTCCGTCTGAGCCGGGCACGCAGGGGATGCCGGCCGCCGTCATGGCTTTGATGGCGGCGACCTTGTCGCCCATGGTGCGGATGGTCTCGGCCCGTGGCCCGATGAAGATGAACCCCGACTGTTCCACGCGCTCGGCAAAATCCGGGTTCTCCGAGAGAAAGCCGTAGCCGGGGTGGATGGCGTCCGAGGCGGTGACCTCGGCGGCGCTGACCAGTGCCGGGATGTTGAGATAGCTCCCGGACGATGACGGCGGGCCGATGCAAACGGTCTCGTCCGCCAGGCGCACGTGCTTGAGTTCGCGGACGGCGCTGGAGTGCGCGGCGACGCTGCGGATACCCAGTTCGCGGCAGGCGCGCAGGATGCGCAGAGCGATCTCGCCGCGATTGGCCATCAGGACTTTTTCCAGCATGAGCGCAGGGACTCC
>JAWOFB010000249.1:0-2670 GCA_046482445.1 Ectothiorhodospiraceae bacterium
TCCGGGTCGGTCACGTAGGTACGCAGCGTCTTGGTCAGGGCCTCGGGATCACCGGCGGGGACCAGGCTGCCGGTGAGGCCCGGCTGCACCAGATCGGGGTTGCCGCCAACGTCCGTCGCGATGATCGGCAGGCCGCAGGCCATGGCCTCCAGGATGGTGTTGCAGATGCCTTCTGCCAGCGAGGGCACCACGAACACATCCATGGCGCGCATCAGTTCGGCGACGTCCTCGCGGGCGCCGGGCAGCCAGACCTGGTCGGCCACGCCGGCCTCGGCCAGGGTGCGCGCCACGGGCTCGCGCAGCATGCCGTCGCCCACCAGCACCAGGCGCAGGCGAGGGAATGCCTCGGAGGCGGCCTCACGCAGCGCGATAAAGGCCCTGGCCAGCTGATCCGGGGCCTTGACCGGCTGCATTCGCATGACGGCACCGATGACCACACTCCCGGGCGGCGCGAAGCCGGCGGGCAGCGGCGATGTGCGGGCGCCTGCCCCTTCTTCCGGCGGAACAAAGCGCAGGGTGTCCACACCGTTGAAGACCTGCGTCAGCCGTGCCGGCACCACGCCAATGGCAGTGCGGAGGTAATCGACCTGTTGTGTGGACAGGGCGATGTACTGCCCGACGAGTGGACGCACCATGCGCCGCAGCCGGCGATTCCGGCGATTCGAACCATCGGGATCGGCGACATCCCAGCCGTGTTCCCCGTGGACCCTGGCCTGAACCCCGGCCAGCGCAGCGGTGACCTGGACCTCCAGGGTCGCCAGATTCCGGGTGTGCGCGATGTCCGGACGCAGGCCGCGCAGGAGCCGAAACAGCCTTGCGTGAACCCCGAGGTCCTTGCCGGCGCGCTTGCCCAGGCTGTGCAGGGCCACATCATCCCGGTGAATGCGACGGCTGAAGTCCGTGCATTCGGTCATGCAGACAATGGCGTGGCGATAGGCGTCGGCCGGCATGTGATTGATCAGGTTGACCAGACCGTTTTCCATGCCGCCCACGTCGAGGCGATGGATCACGTGGGCCACCAGGGGCGCCGGGACTTGTCCCCGGGTCTCAACCACCCCCGTGCCCCAGGGGCAGATCGAGATCCCCGACGAAGCGCGACATGCGCTGACGGGCTGCATCCAGTGACAGGATATCCTCCTCGGTGCTCACGGCCACCAGGAAGGCGCCACGCCCGTCCCCGGCGAGCGCCGCCTGGGCCTCGCGCAGCTTCACCTCGATGCCGCTGGTGGTGACATGATCGCCCACCTGGTACCAGTGCCAGACGAGGCGGCGCAGGTCCCCGGCGCCGCGTAGCACGGTCTCGTGAACCGTGAGCACTCGCCCGTCTGGCCGGGTGATGCGTGTTGCACCCTCGGAGGATCGCGGCCATTTGGAGCGATCGTACATCCGGTTGCGCCAGGACTTGATCTGGCTGCCGCTGCCCCGGTTCAGGTACTGGAACAGATGCAGCTCCACCCAGTCTTCACTGCCGCGGTAGACACCGGCGAGTTCCGTATCCGCGTCGTAGTACAGCGGGCGCCAGGTGTCGGGGGCTGGTTCCGGCCCCTGCCAGCCCGCCACCGCCGTGGGCAGCGTTGCCGGAGCGTCGACCAATACCTGCAGCGCCCGCTGCTCGAGCATGAATTCCGCGCCGCGGGGCGCGCCGAGTACGGCCACGAGCGCGACGAGGACCACCGCCAGCCTGGATGCCCGGACATAGCCATAGTTCGCCGTCGCCGACACCGATGCCTGGCGCGGACCGGGATCCTTGTCCCACCATAGCGAGCCCAACCAGAACATCAGCAGCATGACGACGCCGAAGAAGACCCATCCGACGACGATATGCCCATAGCCCAGGATCACGGCACCATCGGTGACGTGGGCAACCATGACGATGCTGTAGGCGCGCAGGCCGTTGGCGATGATGGGAAAGACGATGGCCAGCGCCATGAAGGCCACGCGCCGCCACACGCTGTGGTAACTCAGGTAGGCGTAGACCAGGCCCAGCGCGAGGGAGGCGATCAGGTAGCGCACGCCGCTGCAGGCCTCGATCACGACGAAATTGGCGGCGGGAATGCTGATGTAGTAGCCGTCGGAGTAGACGGGAACCCCGCTGAGTTTGAGGAGTTGGATCGTGAACCAGGCGGTATGGTCCATCAGGGTGGGCACGATGAAATCGCCGAAGGGGACCGCGAAGAAGAGGTAGGCCAGCGGGAACACCAGGATCCATGCGACACGCGGGCCGAGCAGGGTCAGCACCAGGCCCGGAAGCATGGCCACCAGGGCGAAATGCTGCACCGTCTTCACGTCGACACTGCGCGCGAGCACCCAGGCCACCCCGGCGACAGCGATCCAGAGCAGGCCCCAGGCCCAGAGTTGCGGCTCCACCCGTGCAAGCTCCTGGCGACGGGTCCAGGCCAGGAACAGCGCCAGCGGAATGATCATCATGCCGTGGGCGTAGGTCTGGGAATTCAGCCAGATATGGGTGATGCTGACCGCGGAGGGCCAGAGCAGGGCGACGGTGAGCACCGTGGCCAACCCGAGCAGCGTCAGGGCCGTGGTCCAGCTGTAGCGTAGCCCCGCAACATTCATGGTGGTGGTTGCATTCATGGTTGTTCCGCCATCGACAGGGTGGAGATTCCGTCAGCCGTCGCAGGTTGCCGGGCATCCAGCAGACGGATGAGGCGGTCC
>JAWOFB010000144.1:0-2581 GCA_046482445.1 Ectothiorhodospiraceae bacterium
GGCTGGATGGCCGTTTCGACACTCGTACCCAAGCGCTACTGGGTCTTTGGCCTGTGCATCCTGGGCCTGGCCGCCTCCCTGGCGGCCCTGGCGTGGCACTGGGCCTGGGTCGTGCCAGCACTGGCCTTCGGCGGCCTGACCGGGCTCGGCGTCCGCGATCTCACCCAGTCCCGCCAGTCCGTGCGCCGCAACTACCCGGTGCTCGCGCACATGCGCTATTTGCTGGAGTCCATTGGCCCGGAGATCCGGCAGTACTTCATCGAATCGGACACCGAGGAACGCCCCTTCTCCCGGGAACAGCGCTCGGTGGTGTACCAGCGCGCCAAGAACCAGCTGGACAAACGGCCGTTCGGCACGCTGCTCGACCTCTACGACGACGGCGCCGAGTGGATGAGCCATTCGCTGACGCCCAGCGACCCGGACCCGGAGACCTTTCGCATCACCATCGGCGGCAACCGCGCGCAGCCATACAGCGCCAGCGTGCTGAACATCTCCGCCATGAGCTTTGGCTCGCTGTCGCCGAACGCGGTGACCGCCCTGAATCGCGGCGCCGCGCGCGGGAACTTCTACCACGACACCGGCGAGGGCGGTGTCTCCCGCTACCACCGCGACGCCGGCGGCGACCTGGTCTGGGAGATCGGCACCGGTTACTTCGGTTGCCGGGATGCGACCGGGCAGTTCGATCCGGAGCAGTTCGCCGCCACGGCGGCCGACCCCCAGATCCGCATGATCGAGATCAAGCTCTCCCAGGGGGCGAAGCCCGGCCACGGCGGCATCCTCCCGGGTGCCAAGGTGACCCCGGAGATCGCGGCCGCGCGCGGCGTGCCGGTGGGCGAGGACGTGCTGTCGCCGGCCGCGCACTCGGCCTTTCACACGCCCCTGGAACTGGTGGACTTCGTTGACCGGCTGCGCGAACTCGCGGGCGGCAAGCCGGTGGGCATCAAGCTCGCCATCGGCCATCCCCACGAGTGGTTCGCCATCGTCAAAGCCATGATGGCGCGCGACAGGACCGTGGACTTCGTGGTGGTCGATGGTGGCGAGGGCGGTACCGGCGCCGCCCCGCTGGAACTCATCAACCGGCTCGGCATGCCGCTGGATGATGCCCTGCTGCTGGTGCACAACACCCTGGTCGGCTGCGGGCTGCGCGAGCACATACGCATCGGTGCCGCGGGCAAGATCACCTCGGCGTTCAAGATGGCCCGGACCATGGCGCTGGGTGCCGACTGGTGCAACAGCGGTCGCGGGTTCATGTTCGCGCTGGGCTGCATCCAGTCGCTTAGCTGCCACACGGACAAGTGCCCCTCCGGGGTGGCCACCCAGGACCCGTGGCGGAACCGCTCCCTGGACCCCACGGACAAGGCCGAGCGGGTGTATCAGTTCCACCGCAACACGGTGGCGGCACTGGGCAGTCTGCTGGCCTCGGCCGGTCTCAACCACCCGCAGGAACTCGGGCCGCGCCACCTGATCCGGCGCACCGGTGGCACTGAAACCATCACCTATCAGGACTACTACCCGCACCTGCGACCGCGCCAGCTGCAGGAAGAGACCGTGAACCGGTCACCGTTCGCCGACGACTGGCCACGAGCACAGGCGGAATCCTTCAAGCCGCTGCAGGAGGCCGTCGCATGAGAACCCAACGCCTGGAATTCCCCGGCGCCCAGGGCCAGACCCTGGCTGTCCGCCTGGACGAGCCCGACGGCGAACCCCTTTCCTACGCGCTGTTCGCCCATTGCTTTACCTGCGGCAAGGACATCAAGGCCGCCAGCCGGGTCGCCAGCGCCCTCGCCGAGCAGAGCATTGCCACCCTGCGCTTCGACTTCACGGGCCTGGGCGGCAGCGAGGGCGATTTCGGCAACAGCGGCTTTCGCTCCAATGTCGCCGACCTGGTGGCGGCAGCGGGATTCATGCGCGATACCGGTCGCCCTGTGAGCATTCTGGTGGGCCACAGCCTCGGCGGTGCGGCCGTGCTCGCAGCTGCTTCCGAAATCCCCGAGTGCCGGGCCGTCGCCACGGTGGCCGCGCCCTTCCAGGCGGACCACGTGCTCGCGCACCTGGGCGAGAAGCGCTCGGAGATCGAGGCCACGGGCGAAGCAACCGTGACGCTGGGCGGCCGGCCGTTTCGCATCGGTCGCTCGTTCCTGGAGGAGACGCTCAACCAGGATCAGGCCAATCGCATCGGTGAGCTGCGCCGGCCGGTGCTGGTGCTACACGCCCCCATGGACGACGTGGTGCCCGTGGACAACGCGCGACGCATTTTCGAGACCGCCAAGCATCCCAAGAGCTACGTGTCCCTGGATGACGCCGATCACCTGCTCACCCGGGCCAGCGATGCCCGTTACGCCGCCACCGTGATCGCGGCCTGGGCGGCGCGCTATCTGCCGGAACCGACCACCGGAGAAGACGATGACGCGGCGCCTGCTGGCGCCGTGGTGGTGGAGGAAACCGGCGACGGCCAGTTCCAGCAGCGCGTGCGCGCCGGCCGCCACCGGCTGCTGGCCGACGAACCTGCTGCCAACGGCGGTGACGACACCGGCCCCGACCCGTACGGCTACCTGCTGGCCGCCCTGGGCAGCTGCACCGC
>JAWOFB010000222.1:0-7925 GCA_046482445.1 Ectothiorhodospiraceae bacterium
GTCACCGGTTCCACCGTGCTCACCATGTCCGTGGGCTGCGCGACGGGCCCCATGTCCACTCGATTCGCACGCTGCCAGACGTCATCGACTTCCCGGTCGAAGCCGCGGAACTGGGCGTTGTGGCGTGTCCTCTCCGCCGGGGCCGGAATCCAGTCGTCGGCAGCGAGTTCCAGGCCGTGCGTGCCGCGCGTTGTCTCCGCCACCTTGCGGCGCCAGCGCAGCTCGTCGGCTTCGGGCTGGAACGGCTGAAACCCGTTGAGCACGTAGTGAACGTGACTCAGGCCGTCCACGAGGCTGATGGGCGCCAGGGTTGAGCGCCGCGGTGTGGTGCGTTCCTGACGGCCTCCCAGGGCATCCCGGAAGCGCTTGTACATGCCGCGCTGACGGCGCAGGCTCAGGGTGCTGCCGTGCCGGGTGTGACTGATGCGGTGGTCCACGGCCTCGATCTGGCGGTCGATGGTCTTGAGGAGTTCCTCCATCTCCAGCAGTCGTGGCTCCGACGAGGGCAGGCGCCGCGGTTGCTGCCGCGCCAGGTAGCGCGGCGGGAAGTCCGAGCCCAGGTCCACCAGGAAGCGTCCGGCCATTCGAGTGTCCGCGGCCGGCTGGACGAGGCGCGCCCCGTGGATCCAGCGACCCAGACGCTGGTAGAGCTCTTCCGCCTCGCCTTCGATGAGGTGATACGGGTTGGCCAGGGCCAGGATAATGACGCGCAGGTATGCCTGCTTGACCGACAGGGCGGTGTCCTCGCTGTCCGCATTGCCGGCGATGGGTTCGGCCTGCATGCGGAAGGCCTCGGCGTTGCGATACAGCGAATGCAGCGTGTGCCAGAAGCCGGGGGGCTCCGGTGCGTGGAGACGATAGGCTTCCAGCAGGCCGCGGCCCTGGGCGATGAGCGTCCGCTGGAGCGCCAGCAAAAGATCCTGGCGGCTGCGCGGCTTGCCCCCGGCCTCCGGCAACGCGGCATTGACCGCATGGTGGAAGGCGATGGTCAGTTCCCGGAACAGTTGCTGGACCAGGCGGGCGTCGTCGTCCTGTTGCGGCGACAAGGGCAGTCCCGAACGGCGGTAGTGATGGATCAGACCGTTGGCCACCTGGGTGACGACCGGGCGGGCGCGCTCGGCGAGCTCCAGCCGGCTGGCCCGGCGCAGGCTGCAGCGGTTGGCGCTGTGCAGGGCATCCAGCAGCGTGCTGGCGCTCAGGCGGGGGTTTGCCAGCGGCAACTGGCCCAGCCATTCGCCGATGCGCCCCGGGGACAGATCAGAGAAAGCGCTCCGATCGGCATCGAGGGTCGGTACGTTGAGCGGCGTCGCTGTCGCCATGGTGCCCGGTCCGCTGGTGTCGTCAGTCGCAAGTGTATCAGAGGCCGGCTGAGTGGTTACGCTCCCGCGCCGTCATGGTTGCTTTTTTGCGAGCGCGCGCGTTAGTTTGATTTGTGACGGACTACAGTCCGCCCGTAACTGACTCAGGAGTAAGTTACCGGTGCACAGCACGTCAACCGGTCGTTGGAGCGTGCGGCCCGCGGCGCACTCAGAAGGGGCGTCGCCGAGCGTCACGCCGCGGTCCGAAATCTGCGGTGCGGCGCCCAAGCCAGTGCCGCTGCCCCGCCAGGACCTGCCCTGTTCGCTCTACCCCCGGTTTTCTTCGAAGTCTCGATCCCCCAAAGGTGCAACCCCATGACAGGCGATTTCCAGGCGCAGCTGCGCAACTCGTATCTGGCCGGCGGTAACGCCGCGTTCATCGAAGACCTCTACGAGCGCTACCTCGCGGATCCCTCGTCGGTACCGGAACAGTGGCGGGCCTACTTCAAGGGGCTGGAGGCAGCGGAGCCGCGTCAGGCTCGCGAGGTTCCGCACAGCCAGATTCGGGCCGAGTTCGCGGGGCTGTCCCGCAGCGACGGCCGTGCGACCGGTGCTGGCAACGGGAATGGCCACGACGGTGGCGGCATGGCGCCCGATGCCGCCGAGAAGCAGGCGGTGGTCCTGCGACTGATCAACGCCTGGCGTGTCCGTGGCCACCAGACCGCCGACCTGGATCCGCTGGATCTGCGCGAGCAGCACCGCGTACCGGATCTGGACCCGGCCTTCCACAAGCTCACCGAAGCGGACATGGATACGGAGTTCAACACGGGCTCCCTGTTCACCCATGACCGCATGAAACTCCGGGACATCATCGCCTTCCTGCAGAAGACCTATGGCGGGACCATCGGCTCGGAGTACATGCACATCACCGACACCCGCGAGAAGCGCTGGATCCAGGAGCGCCTGGAGCGGGTTCAGGGGCAGCCGGATCTCAGGGCGGACCACCGGCGCACCATCCTGGAGCGCCTGTCCGCCGCCGAGGGCATCGAGAAGTATCTCAACTCCAAGTACGTGGGCCAGAAGCGCTTCTCCCTGGAGGGCGGCGAGTCGCTGATCCCGCTCATGGATGAGCTCATCCAGCGCGGGGGTTCCCAGGGCGTCAAGGAAATGGTCCTGGGCATGGCCCATCGCGGCCGGCTGAACGTGCTGATCAACCTGCTGGGCAAGTCACCCGCGGACCTGTTCCAGGAGTTCGAAGGCACCTTCAACCTGGAAAACGCCGGCTCCGGCGACGTCAAGTACCACCTGGGCTACTCCACGGATATCCAGACGCCCGGCGGGGCCGTCCATCTGGCGCTGGCGTTCAACCCGTCGCACCTGGAGATCGTGAATCCCGTGGTTGAGGGGTCCTGCCGGGCGCGCATGCAGCGCCGCCACGACCGCCTGGGCGAGGAAGTCCTGCCCGTGCTCATCCACGGCGATGCCTCGTTCGCCGGCCAGGGCGTGGTCATGGAGAACTTCCAGCTGTCCCAGGCGCGGGGCTTCTACACCGGCGGCACGGTGCACGTCATCATCAACAACCAGATCGGGTTTACCACCTCGAACCCGCTGGATGCGCGCTCGACGTTGTACTGCACCGAGGTGGCCAAGATGGTCCAGGCGCCCATCTTCCACGTGAACGGTGATGACCCGGAAGCGGTGGCCTTCGTTACCCAGGTGGCCATGGACTTCCGCGAGCGCTTCCGCAAGGACGTGGTCATCGACATGATCTGCTACCGCCGCCACGGCCACAACGAGGCCGACGAGCCGGCGGCGACGCAGCCCATGATGTACAGCAAGATCAAGCAGCGGCCGCCGGTGCGCAAGCTCTACGCCCAGCGCCTGATCAAAGAGGGCGTCATCGCCGAGTCGGACCTGGACGCCATCAATCGCACGTATCGTGACGCCCTGGACAACGAGGAAGTCGTGGCACCGCACATCCTCACCGGGGTGCGCAACGACTACGCGGCGGACTGGGACACTTATTTCCAGGGCAACTGGGACGATCCGGTGGATACCAGCCTGTCCCAGAAGACCCTGCGCGAGCTCAACAATACGCTGCAGCAGCTCCCGGACCGCTTCGAGCTCAACCAGCGCGTCGCCGGCATCATGGAGAGCCGGCGCAAGATGGGCGCGGGGGCGCTGGCCATGGACTGGGGCTTCGCCGAGACCATGGCCTACGCCGGTCTGCTGCGCGAGGGCTACAAGGTCCGGCTCACGGGCCAGGACAGCGGCCGCGGTACCTTCTCCCACCGGCACGCGGTGCTGCACAACGCCCAGGACGGCAGCACCTACGTGCCGCTGAAGAACATCACCACCGAGCCGGAAGACTTCGTCATCATCGACTCCCTGCTCTCGGAAGAGGCGGTGCTGGGCTTCGAGTACGGCTACGCCTCCAACGATCCGGACACCATGGTGATCTGGGAAGCCCAGTTCGGCGACTTCGTCAACGGCGCCCAGGTGGTCATCGACCAGTTCATCACCTCCGGGGAGACCAAGTGGGGCCGGCTGGCGGGGCTGACCATGTACCTGCCCCACGGCTACGAGGGCCAGGGGCCGGAGCACTCCTCGGCGCGGCTGGAGCGGTTCCTGCAGCTGTGCGCGGACCACAACATTCAGGTCTGCGTGCCCACCACGCCGGCGCAGTTCTTCCACATGATCCGGCGGCAGCAGTTGCGCAACTACCGTAAGCCGCTGGTGGTGATGACGCCCAAGAGCCTGCTGCGGCACAAGCTCTCCACGTCGTCGCTGGGCGACCTCACCGAAGGGTACTTCCACAACGTCATCGACGAGATCGACGACATCAAGGCCAAGGACGTGCGCAAGGTGATTCTCTGCAGCGGCAAGGTCTACTATGATTTGCTGACCGAGCGGCGCAACCGCGAGATCAAGGACACGGCGATCGTGCGCATCGAGCAGCTCTACCCGTTCCCGGGCAACGATCTCGCCGCCTTGCTCCGGCGTCGGTACGCCAAGGCGAAGACAGTGGTCTGGTGCCAGGAAGAACCGAAAAACCAGGGCGCCTGGTACAACACCCAGCATCAGTTCCGGCGCTGCATGAAGGAGGGTCAGGAACTGCATTACACCGGTCGTGCGGCCTCGGCCTCCCCCGCCGTTGGTTATCCCAAGATCCACAACGAGCAACAGCGGAAACTGGTCGATGATGCCCTGACGCTGTAAGCGCATCCGTACACGGCAGCCGCGGCCGCCGGGAGTCGGCGCACTCCTGGCCCGCGGGCCGCGAATCCATACAACGCGAGGCACTGGATGAGCACTGAAATCAAGGTTCCACCGCTGCCGGAGTCCGTCTCCGAGGCCACCGTCGTCACCTGGCACAAGAAACAGGGTGACAGCGTCGAACGCGACGAGAATCTGGTGGATCTGGAAACGGACAAGGTTGTTCTGGAAGTCCCGGCCCCCGGGGACGGGGTCCTGGGCGAGATCAAGGCCGACGAAGGCGAGACGGTCACCGCCGACCAGGTGATCGGCTCACTGGACGAGAGCGCCGGCGGTGGTGGCGGTGAGGCCGCAGCGGCCGAGCCGGCCGCTGAGCAGCCGGAACCCGCGCCGCAGCCTGCCGAACCGGCACCCGCGGCGGGTGGTGCCGCCAAAGGCCAGGGTGCGGCGGCGCGCGAGAGCGCCGCCGTCGCTGATCACGCCGACCTCAGTCCTGCGGTTCGGCGTCTGGTCGCGGAGAACAACCTGGATCCCGGCCAGATCCAGGCGAGCGGCCCCGGCGGGCGCATTACCAAGGAGGACGTGCTCAATCACCTGGATGCGCAGGCGAGCGCGACCCCGACCACCGAGCCGTCCCAGCCGCCTACACCGCCCGCCCGGGATCCCGCCAGCGAGGCCCGGGAGGCTGAACCGGAACCCATGCCCATGGGCGGAGCCGCGAGTACTGGTGGCGGTGACCACCGCACGGAACGGCGCGTCCCCATGACGCGGCTGCGCCAGCGCATCGCCGAGCGGCTGGTGGAGGCCCAGCAGACCGCGGCCATGCTGACCACGTTCAACGAGGTCAACATGAAGCCGGTCATGGACCTGCGCGCCCGGTACAAGGAGACCTTCGAGAAGAAGCACGGCGTCAAGCTCGGTTTCATGAGCTTTTTCGTGAAGGCCGCCTGCGAGGCGCTCAAGCGCTACCCCGCGGTCAATGCCTCCATCGACGGCACCGACATCATCTACCACAGCTACCAGGATATCGGCATCGCCGTGAGTTCGCCGCGCGGGCTGGTGGTGCCGGTGCTGCGGGATGCCGATCACCAGAGCTTCGCCGACATCGAGGGCAACATCGGCGACTTCGGCAAGCGGGCCCAGGACGGCAAGATCTCCATGGATGAGCTCACCGGGGGCACGTTCTCCATTACCAACGGCGGTATCTTTGGCTCCATGCTCTCGACGCCGATTCTGAATCCGCCGCAGAGCGCCATCCTGGGCATGCACAAGACCGAGGAGCGCCCGGTGGTGGTGAACGGCGAGATTGTCAGCCGGCCGATGATGTACCTGGCAGTGTCCTATGATCATCGCATTATCGACGGCAAGGAGGCGGTGAGCTTCCTGGTCGCGATCAAGGAATGCATCGAGGACCCGGCGCGCTTGCTGCTGGAAGTCTGAACGGCTCGGCGCAGGTCCTCACAAGCTTCGGGAGTCACCCATGTCCAAGAGTTACGATGTCATTGTCATCGGCGGCGGCCCGGCCGGTTACGCGGCCGCCATACGCGCCGCGCAGCTCGGTCAGTCCACCGCCGTGGTGGACGACTTCGTCTACAAGGACGGCGAGCCCTCGCTGGGCGGGACGTGTCTGAACGTTGGCTGCATCCCCTCCAAGGCGCTGCTGGACTCCTCCGAGCAGTACCACAAGGTCACCAACACCCTGGCCGCCCACGGCATCAAGGCCACCGGGGTGGAGCTGGACGTCAAGGAGATGATCAAGCGCAAGGACAAGGTGGTGAAGGATCTCACCAATGGCATTGCGCAGTTGTTCAAGTCCAACAAGATTGACTGGCTCCAGGGCCACGGCAAGCTCCTGGAGAACAAGCAGGTGCAGGTGACCTCCCACAAGGGCGAGAAGACCACCTACCAGGCGGGCGGCGTCATCCTGTCGCCGGGTTCGCGGCCCATCGAGATCGATGCCGCGCCGCTGGACGGCGAGCGCATCGTCAACTCCGACGGCGCCCTGGAGTTCCAGGAAGTGCCCAAGCGGCTGGGCATCATCGGTGCCGGCGTCATCGGCCTGGAGATGGGCAGTGTATGGAGCCGGCTGGGCTCCAAGGTCACCCTGCTGGAGGCCCAGGACGAGTTCCTGCCGCCGGTGGACCAGCGCGTCTCCCGCGCCGCCCACACGGAGTTCAAGAAGCAGGGCCTGGACATCAAGTTCGGCGCCCGCGTGACCCAGGCCAAGAAGAGCGCCAAGAGCATTACCGTCCATTACGAGGACAAGGACGGCAAGCAGAGCATGCAGGTGGACAAGCTCATTGTCTCCGTGGGGCGCCGGCCCAACACCAACAGCCTGTTTTCCGAGGACGCCAATCTGCTGCTCGACGAGCGCGGCTACGTCAACGTCGACGACCAGTGCCAGACCAATCTCCCAGGGGTGTACGCCATCGGCGACGTGGTGCGCGGCCCCATGCTCGCCCACAAGGGGTCCGAGGAAGGCATCATGGTGGCCGAACTCATCGCCGGCGAGCCGGGTCACGTGAACTACGAGACCATCCCCTGGGTGATCTACACGCACCCGGAGATCGCCTGGGTGGGCCGGACCGAGGAAGCCCTCAAGTCCTCGGGCGTGCCCTTCAAGAGCGGCACGTTCAACTTCGGCGCCACCGGGCGTGCCCGGGCCATGGAAGAGGCGGCCGGCATGGTCAAGGTCATCGCCCATGCCGAGACCGACCGCATCCTGGGGGTCCACATCGTCGGGCCCCAGGCCTCGGAGCTGATTGCCGAGGCGGTGGTGGCCATGGAGTTCCACGCCAGCTCCGAGGACCTGGCGCGGACCATCCACGCCCACCCGACGCTGTCCGAGGCGGTTCACGAAGCGGCCCTGTCCGTGTCCCGGCGGGCCATCCACAAGGCCAACTGACGCCCGCCGGCGCAAGGAGCCGCGCTCCCTGCACCGGCCCGAGTCAGCCTGGCCCGTAGCCACGGCCCGCTGAGTCGGGCCAACCAAGGGGGTCCCATGGGCGCTTTGCGAGCCTTGCGCGTGCACCGTAGCCAGGACGGCGTCGAGGCCAGGGTGGAAACCCTGCAACTGGACGATCTCTCCGAGGGCCCGGTGGAGATCCGCACCGCCTGGTCCGGAATCAACTACAAGGACGCCCTGGCGGTGACCGGCCGCGGCCGCATCGCCCGCAAGGATCCCTTGGTGCCGGGCATCGACTTGGCCGGTACCGTGGAGACCTCCGAGGACCCGCGCTACAAGCCCGGCCAGCCGGTGGTTGTCACGGGCTGGGGGATGGGCGAGGGCCACGACGGCGGCTTCGCCGAATACGCCCGCGTCCCCGGCGACTGGATCGTCCCCGTGCCCGAGGGGCTGGACCCGCGGGGCGCCATGATCGTGGGCACCGCGGGTTTTACCGCCGGCCTGGC
>JAWOFB010000014.1:0-4699 GCA_046482445.1 Ectothiorhodospiraceae bacterium
CATTTTTTAGCATTATATTATCAATTTTTTCTATGTAAATTTCCATTATTCTTTCATCAAATGCTTCTAAAATAAACAGCGGTGGTCGATCGCCAGGACCTGTCCTCGGCCCACTGGCTGTTCCCGGAGACACGACAGGCACAGGCGTTAGCGGATCAGGATCTGCTCACGCGTACGGGGTGCCAGTTCCACTGGCAAAACAGCAGTGACTACCGGGATTTCCAGGACTTCCTGGATACCTTGACATCCAAGCGCCGCAAGGCGATCCGGCGCGAGCGGCGCCAGGTGCACGAGGCCGGTGTCGAGATGGCCGTGGTGCCGGGTGACGCGGTGGCACACCAGGACTGGCACCTGTTCCACGAACTGTACCGGCGCACATTCGAGGACCATGGCAACCTTCCCGTTCTCACACCCCGGTTCTTCGCCCGGTGCGGTGCTGAGCTTGGCGATCGCGTACTCATGATCCAGGCCCGCCGCGAGGACGAGCTCGTTGCCGCCGCCCTTCTGTTACGCAGCGAGGATACGCTGTTCGGTCGCTATTGGGGCTGTTTCGAGGAAATCCCGGGGCTGCACTTCGAAACGTGTTATTACCAGGGCATCGGCTATTGCATTGAACAGGGACTGGAGCGCTTTGAGCCCGGGGCCCAGGGCGAGCACAAGATACCCCGCGGGTTTTTGCCCACGGCCACCCAGTCGTGTCACTGGATCGCAGACCGCCGTTTCCGCCATGGCATCGCCGATTTCCTGGAGCGCGAGCGGTTGTTGGTCGACGACTATATGGAGCGCGCAAGGGCCCACAGCCCCTATCGGGCGCACCGGGGTTCCGAAGAAACGTCCTGAACAGGCAAGCCTGGCTTCACGTTCTCAAAGGTTAGTGTCATGCAGCAGCGCATCGACTGGCTCGATGATCACGACGAGACCTTGTTCCCGCCGCCCGAACAGGCGTTGACGGAACCAAACGGGCTTGTGGCGATCGGGGGGCGGCTATCCGAGCGGCGGCTGATCGCCGCCTACCGGTATGGAATCTTCCCCTGGTACGAAGAGGATCAGCCCGTCCTCTGGTGGTCACCGGACCCGCGCGGCCTGCTGTTTCCGAGCAACCTGCGCGTTCATCGCAGCCTCCGCAAGCGTCTGCGCCGCGATAACTTCCAGGTGTCCATGGATACGGCTTTTGACGATGTCATTGCAGCCTGCGCAGCGCCCCGTGGCCGCGTCCACGGTACCTGGATCACCAAGGATATGTACGACGCGTACTGCCACCTCCACGAGCGCGGGGTCGCTCATTCGGTCGAGGTCTGGCGCAACTTCCGCCTCATCGGGGGACTCTACGGGGTGTCGCTGGGAGCCGCCTTTTTCGGGGAATCCATGTTCAGTCGCCAGCCCGATGCCTCCAAGATCGCGCTGGTCTATCTCACCAGGCAGCTCCAACGCTGGGGATTCCACTTCCTGGACTGTCAGATCCTGTCCGATCACCTGGCGTTCATGGGCGGCGTTGAGTGCCCCCGGCAGGATTTTCTCGTCGCTCTGGAACGTGCGCTACGTGAACCCGATCACCCCGGTCCGTGGAGTCTGGATGGGGATTTTTCGCCCCTGGCGGATACGGCGGCGACCAGACCATGACCGACGCCCGGCAAAACCGCAGCCTGACGCTGTTCGCCACCGCGACCCACGATTGCCCCTACCTGCCGGATCGGAGGGCTCGCAATGTCGTCGTGGACCCTTGGGCACCGGTGACCAACGCCGATTACGGGCAACTACTCAGGCGCGGTCTGCGCCGCAGTGGCCCCGTCATCTACGCCCCCAGCTGCCCGGGTTGCAATGCCTGTCAGTCCCTTCGGGTCCCGGCAGCCGCGTTCCGTCCCCGCCGACGCCAGCGACGATGCTGGCACCGCAATTCGGACCTGCAGACAATCATCCGGGAACCTCAATTCCGACAGGAGCACTTCGACCTTTACCAGCGTTACGTGCAGGCCCGGCACCCCGGCGGCGGTATGGAGGACCACGATCCAGAGACGTACATGCACTTCCTGGTGGCTCCGTGGTCGGATACGCGCTTCGTCGAGTGGCGTTGTGACGACCAGTTACTCGCCGTGGCCGTCGTGGACCGGGTGGACGACGGCCTCTCCGCGGTTTACACCTTCTTTGAACCGGACCAACCCCAGCGCAGCCTTGGTCGTTACGCCATCCTCTGGCAGATTGACGCGGCGCAGCGTTGGGGGCTGCCCTACGTCTATCTGGGGTACTGGATTGCGGCTTGCCGGACCATGCGCTACAAGGCCGAATTCCGCCCGTGCGAGGTGTTTCGTGGCAACACATGGCAATCATTGCCCCCGGACGAGGTCACGTAGCGCTTCAAACTGTCACCGGGTGATGCCCGAATCGTTGGGACGCAAGCGGGTGGCTCCCCGCGAGCGGGGTAGATGCGGTACACTGACGGGTTTAATGCAACGCTTTTTCCATGGGAGAGCGGGACTGAATGGCGAAAGACGATCACATCAAGATGCAGGGGCGCGTCGTCGAGACCCTGCCCAACACGATGTTTCGCGTGGAACTCGAGAACGGCCACGTGGTGACGGCCCACATCTCGGGCAAGATGCGCAAGCACTACATCCGCATTCTCACCGGTGACACAGTCACGGTGGAATTGACGCCCTATGATCTCAACAAGGGACGCATCACCTACCGCGCGCGCTGACCTCGCCTTCGCCTCCCGATCGCTACACTGGTCCCGATCGCCGTCGGGACCAGTGATGGCTTCGAAACGGAATTGCGGCTGTCAGTCGTCGGTCACCGTTTCGGGATTGTCAGCGACCTCAAAGTCGAAGTTCAGGCCGTCATCGCCTGCGCGAATGACCACTTCTCCGCCCTTGGACAGACGACCGAAGAGCAGCTCTTCTGCTAACGGCTTGCGGATCTTGTCCTGGATGAGTCGACCCATGGGCCGCGCACCCATCTGCGGATCGTAGCCGTTCTCGGCCAGCCAATCCCGCGCGGTCTCGTCCACGCGCAGCGTGACGCTCTTCTCGGCAAGCTGAGCCGCGAGTTCGCCGACAAACTTGTCCACCACGCGCCGAATCGTTGCCGCATCCAGGGACTGGAACTGGATGATGGCGTCCAGACGGTTGCGGAATTCCGGCGTAAACTGCTTGCGCACCGACTCCAGACCGTCCGTGGAGTGATCCTGCGGTGTGAAGCCGATGGACCGGCGGTTCATCTCCTCGGCGCCCGCGTTGGTCGTCATGACCAGAATGACGTTGCGGAAATCCGCCTCACGGCCGTTATTGTCCGTCAGCGTTCCGTGATCCATGACCTGCAGGAGCAGATTGAATACATCCGGGTGGGCCTTCTCGATCTCGTCGAGCAATACCACGGAGTACGGATGCTTGATCACCTCTTCAGTGAGCAACCCGCCCTGGTCATAGCCAACATACCCCGGCGGCGCGCCAATCAGGCGGGACACGGTGTGGCGCTCCATGTACTCCGACATATCGAAGCGCAGCAGTTCCACACCCAGGAGCTGGGAAAGCTGCCGGGTGACCTCGGTCTTGCCCACACCGGTTGGTCCCGCGAACAGGAACGAACCAGTCGGCTTGTCGCCGGCTGCTAAACCGGCGCGCGACATCTTGATGGTCGAAGCCAGCGTCGTAATTGCCTCGTCCTGACCATAGATGGCGTCCTGCAGGTCGCTCTCCAGTGTCTCCAGGACCTTCATGTCCGACGTGGACACCCGCTTTGGCGGGATCCGCGCCATGCTGGAGACGACCTGTTCAATGTCCAGCACGCCAATGCTCTTCTTCTGCTTGGACGGCGGCATCAACCGCAACCGCGCCCCCGCCTCGTCAATCACATCAATGGCCTTGTCCGGCAAGCGGCGATCGGTCATGTGCTTGCCCGACAACTCTGCCGCTGACCGCAGCGCGCGATCGCTATAGCGCACGCCGTGGTGCTCCTCGAAGCGACTCTTGAGGCCCCGCAGGATCCGGAAGGTGTCTTCCACCGTGGGCTCGGGGACATCGATTTTCTGGAACCGCCGCGCCAGCGCGCGATCTTTCTCGAAGATGCCGCGGTACTCCTGGTACGTGGTCGAACCAATGCACTTGAGCTCGCCACTGGCGAGCATCGGCTTGAGCAGGTTGCTGGCATCCATGACGCCACCGGACGCCGAACCCGCACCGATAATGGTGTGGACCTCGTCGATGAACAGCACCGCGCCGGGGAGCTTCTCCAACTGCTTGAGCAGGCCCTTAAGCCGCTTCTCGAAATCCCCGCGATACTTGGTGCCCGCAACCAGTGCGCCCATGTCGAGCGCGTAGATCGTACTCTTCTTGAGCACATCCGGGACCTGCCCGTCCACAATCTGCTTCGCCAGCCCCTCGGCGATGGCGGTCTTGCCAACACCGGCTTCGCCGACGAACAGCGGATTGTTCTTGCGCCGTCGGCACAACACCTGGACCGTGCGCTCGATCTCCTGGCGCCGGCCGATCAACGGGTCGATGCGCCCCTGGCGCGCCTTCTCGTTGAGGTTGGTGGCGAAGCTCTCGAGGGGCGACTTGCTCCCGGACTCCACCGCGCTGTCGTCTTCGCTCTCGGAACTGCCGGGCTCGCTGCTGCCCTGCTCTTGGTCGCCGGAAACCTTGGAAATCCCGTGGGAGACGTAATTCACCACGTCCAGCCGCGTAATGCTCTGCTTGTGCAGGAA
>JAWOFB010000039.1:0-2994 GCA_046482445.1 Ectothiorhodospiraceae bacterium
CGTTCGCGCTGATCGACTGCGCCCAGCGACGCTCTGTGACCTCCACGACCTCGATTTCGACCGGCGGCGGGGCCTGCGACATCATCTCGGCCTGTTCGCGGATCTGCGCAAAACGCCACGCAAACAGCGCGCCAAGCACGACCGCCAGCCCGACGAGCACGACGATCACGCGCTTGACGTTGGTCTTCTTCATAAGCTCGGGGAACCCCTCTTTTCAGCAAAAACCAAGACAGTGGCACGCAACCAGACCGCGCCACAACCGCCATTGCAAACGCGACCGTAAGTTATACGGGTGTAGACAGTAAATCACGGCCGGCCAAGCGTTCGCATACACCGGCAGCTGAAGCGTGTCCGCTGTACCCGGTTCTCGGTGGTCCTGAAGTCCGGTCATGGTGACTCGCGGGTTGCCGAGCGCCCTCGTCAGACCAACAAAGCTGGGAAGGAGCAGGGCTCGCCTGAGAGGCCTTCCCCGTCAAACTGCCCGCTCCAGTGTAACGCGGTCGGGAGATGGCCGTAGTTCAGAGAGTACAGGCCTGGATGATCTCGCTCATCCAGGCCGCTTTCCGGGATCCGTCGGCCCAGCGTATACACTGCATCCGTCCACCGGCTATCGATCCAGGGAGAGCCATGAAGCTTGCAATCGCGTTCGATGTCTACGGCACGCTGATCGATACCAATGGCGTGCTGGAAACGCTGGAGGCATTGATCGGCGACAAGGCCGAAGCGTTTTCCCGCACCTGGCGAGACAAGCAGCTGGAGTATTCGTTTCGGCGCGCATTGATGCAGCGCTACCTGCCGTTTCCCGTGTGCACCAGGCAGGCGCTCGAATACTGTTGCGCCGTCCACCGGGTCGCACTGACCGACGCGCAGAAACAGCGCTTGATGGGCGCGTACGGTGAACTTCCGGCCTTTGCTGACGTGAGCGCGGCGCTGGCGCAGCTGAAGGCGTCCCGGCACCGATTGTTCGCCTTCTCCAACGGCACGCGCGAAGCGGTCGAGGCCCTGCTGGCGCGCGCCGGCATCGCCGGGGACTTCGAGGCTGTGGTCAGCTGCGACGACGTAGGCAGCTTCAAGCCCGACCCGGCAGTGTACGCGCATCTCCTTGATGTCTCCGGGGTGACCGCCGACCGGGCCTGGCTGATTTCCGGCAATCCGTTCGATGTCATCGGCGCGCGTTCGGCCGGCTGGCATGCGGCATGGGTAAGGCGATCGGATGATGCAGTGTTCGACCCCTGGGGCATCGAGCCCGATTGCACGATCGCCGGGTTGGCTGAACTGTCCGCCGTGATGCCGGACTGACCAGCCAAAGGCAGGCTCGTGGAGCGCATACTCGCAGGCCCACTAGTGGGCCATGCGGATTGGTCAGAACCGCATCCTGACGGTCGCACCCAGCAGAGGTGCCGGATCGAAGGACTCTTCTCGCAGCTTGTTCCCGCCGGAATCTTCCACGCGCAATTCGCCTCCGACAATCGCCCCCGCATACACGACCAACGATGCCTGATTCCAAAGGTTGGCCGTCAAACGCAGGAAGACCGGAATGCCCTGTTGCTCACCCACGCCGTTGGGAATCGGGCCCGTATCGCTCAGACGGAACTTCAGGCTGCGGTAGGCGGCGCCCAGGCCAAGTCTCCAGCCGTTATCGAAACGATAGTCGAGTTCGAGCCCGGCCGGCCCGACGGGCCCGGCTGGCAGGGGATTGACCAGGCTCCAACGCTCGTTGAGCCGCCAATTGACGATCAGGATGGGGATCACCTTCGTCTCCTCAAGTTGGTCGAATACCCCCATGCCGAAGCCCAGGCGCTGGTCAGGCGCGAAGACCCTGGTCGCGGCGGCAATGCCGCCGTAGACCGCCGATTCACTCAAGTCAGCGCCCCTCTCGCGGGAGACCTCCACCGAGGGCGTAATGCTGTAAGACCAGCCGCCGGCCCCGCTGAACAGGAGCGGAACGCCGAATCCGAACCGCTCCACCTGGCCCCATGGCGCACCGCCGAAGGCTGTCCCCTCGGAAAAATCGTAATCGAGGTGATCATATTGAAGCGTAAGGCCAGCGCGATGACCCTTGCCGAAGCCACGGCTCGTGCCCGCGCGGAACGCGATGCCGCTGGCCTCGAAGTCGCCCCCGTTATCGATATTGGCGTTACCCTGCCAGACCGGGGTAACCGAGACGGACGACCGCCACGCGTCGGCGGCTCCGCTGACACCCGGAGCCAGCATTAGCACGGCGTAGACGGCCGACGCGCGCGTCCAGTTATCAGCGAATAAGCAGCGGAACTTGCGGGGCATGGGATCTCCGATGGTAAAACCGTTGAGCGCTGTAGCCCCTCCCTCCCCATCTGCAGCCAGGCGAGCCACGGATACGCATCACTGCCGATTATCCCCCGTTACCAGGGCGGGAAGGCCCCAGCGGGCCGGAACCGTTTGCTGACGGCGGGAGCAAGGCGCGGCCCGTCTATTTCGTGAGGTTAGCACAGCGGGGAGAAACCAGGGACGCCCCTGAATCCGCACGGCACAAGAGGTGTGAGCCCCCTCTTGGCAGTCCCATAGCCGCTCTTCAACCGTGTCTAGCGCCGTCTCCGCCGGCCGGAGCATAGGCATGGCGACGCCCCTTAAATCGGATGGTGGGTGATCTCCTGATTCCTTGGCCCTATTTTTGGGCTTGACAGCCCAAATCGGGCGGGCTAATTTATCACCAGGTTTGGGAATTCGTTCCCATTCTTGCCGCCAGCCAATCCACAGGAGAATCACCATGAACCAGAAGACCCTCTATCGCGCCATCGCCATCGTGCTTGCCGCCGGATCCCTGCCCGCCTGTGGTGGCGGCGGTGGCAGTGACACGAGCAATACGACACCGCTCTCGACGACGACGGTTGGCACCCTCACGGGCTTCGGCAGCATCTACGTCAACGGCGTGCGCTTCGACACTTCAAGGGCGACCTACGAGGTGGACGGCAGCGAGGCCTTCGACGACAGCGCGCTGGGCGTCGGCATGAAGGT